>NZ_CP026605.1 GCF_003063625.1 Saccharobesus litoralis
CATGTTAGTGTTGTTGCAATAAGCTTGAAGGGCTTGTTTCAGTAACAACGCTGGTTTGTCAATTTCAGTCTTAACATATCTAAAAATAGTGACTTAGAGGTGTTTCACACCCTATAACCAAAACTGTATAAACAACCCGTTAATCATTCTGGAGTCAATATTCTTATAATTTATTCTCGCTTTTTCCAATTATTTAATGGCTTGGTTTGTGCAGAATTAACGCTAAGCTTATGATTTTTAAATGCTTAATAATTTACATAATAGGCCAATCGATTCTCAATTAATTCAAGTCTCGCTTTCTACAATAATATTTTGGGGTTGACTTTAATTTTAAATTAACTAAGTTGATGAAATTAAAGTTTTTTATTAAGGGATTTACGGTTCGGAATGAATTCTAGAAACTGTGAATTCCGATCAATAAGCTGTTATGCCCTGTATATCGTCCGACCATGCTCTAAAACAAATTTAAGTGGAATTTTAGGGTTGTTAATATCCTTCCCTCCATCGGCATGCCATTTATCGCTCCATTTTGAATAATAAGGCTCTAAATCGGTTGGCGTAAGTTGGTGTATTGAAAGTAATTTAATACCTGCATAAACTGCAAAAATCCAGTCGACTTGTCGATATTTTTCAATTATTACAGGATTCATGTGGTGATGTGTCGAAAAACTTTTTGTAAGGAGCGAGTTGACTGATTTCAATTCATACTCATTCCCATTTGCGTCTTTTGCGTCATTCCCCTCTCTTCCTGGTAGAACTTCTAAACCTGTAATTAATAAAACTTGCAATAATTTTCCGCCATTGTCTTGGAAAATATCATTAATACCCATGTTTTTCTGCTAGCTCCTGTAGTTTTAATACTTTGGATAAATTGTTTCAAATAATTCTAAATCTGGATGATTATTCATTCTTTAATAAGTTCGTGATATCAACAGCCAAAGCTCGTGATAAACGCTCCATATTATCTATAGATATGTTTCTTTCACCGCGCTCCACTGAACCTACATAAGTTCGATGAAGCCCAGCTAAATCAGCAAGCTCTTCTTGGGAAAGATTAACCCTGCTACGTAACTCTTTGAGGTTTCGGGCAAATATCTTTCTGGCATTTAAGGTGGAATTTTTGTCTTCATTCCGTTATAATCTCAGTCATGATGACTATCAGTCTACAGACTATAAGTAGCACCAAAGAGAGATACCTTTAATGAAACAATTACCTACCCTAAAAAAACTTACCTGCTTATACTACGGAATGGGGTAGCGCCTATTGTGGTGATTCACTAGAATTGTTAGCTCAATTTCCAGATGACAGTGTGAACTTGGTAATGACAAGTCCACCATTTGCCTTGTTGCGTAAAAAAGAATATGGCAATAAAGATCAGCACGAATATATTGAGTGGCTTTCTGAATTTGCGAAGCTGGTTTTAAGGAAACTGACTCCAGATGGCAGCTTTGTTCTCGACTTGGGTGGGGCGTACCAAAAAGGTGTACCTGCTAGAAGTCTTTACAATTTTCGCATCCAATTCATTTTTGTGACGATCTTGGTTTTTTTCTTGCTGAAGATTTTTATTGGTTTAATCCATCAAAACTACCAAGCCCTATAGAATGGGTGAATAAACGCAAAATAAGAGCAAAAGATTCTGTTAACACTGTTTGTGGTTTAGCAAAACCGAATTCCCTAAAGCTAATGTGTCAAATGTACTTACTGAATATAGTGATCGAATGAAGAAACTTTTGGAAGATCCAGATAAATATTATGATCCCAAAAAGAGACCTTCAGGACATGACATAGGTAAAAGCTTTGGTAAAAATAACAATGGCGCAATACCTTCAAATTTACTCCAGATTCCAAATTCAGAATCTAATGGTGGATATTTATCTGCTGCAAAAATATTGGTGTCAAAAGTCATCCTGCAAGATTCCCTGCAAAGTTACCTGAGTTTTTATAAAATTTTTGACCGAACCAGAAGATATCGTTGTTGATATTTTGGGGGTCAAACACAACAGGTTATGTTGCTGAAACCGAACGGAGAAACTGGTACTCCTTCGATATGGAGTTGGATTATGTTGCGGCGTCTGCGTTTAGGTTCATTGAAAAGGGTACTGATCCTGAAATTCTTATTGAAATCTATGAATCAATAAAAGCTGGTAAGCATATAGATATTAATAAATATAAAAAGCAGCTTACTATGTTCAGAGAGCCCGAAGCCAAATACAGGCATAACAAAGCAATAATGAATGGGACGCAAAAAGCTTGGCTGCGTCACTTCGCTCCTATTTTAGCCAAGCTTTTTCGCGCCCCATATTGCGGCGTTAGAAGCCCAAGAGACAATGGAGTAATCATCAAGTGCCGATTTTCGATATTTCAGGAGATAAGTTATCTTCCGTCGAGCAAAAAAACTTTGCTCTTGAGAAGGATTTGCAGTCCTTGATAGAGAAAAATCTGGAAACGGTTTTCAATTGCCGATTCATTGCAAGTGAGTTTTCAACTGGGGCTCAGCACGCAGGTAGAATTGATAGTCTTGCGTTATCAGAAGAAGATAATCCGGTAATAATCGAATATAAAAAAGTCGAATCTTCGGAGCTTATTAATCAAAGCCTTTTTTACTTGCACTGGATTCAGGATCACAAAGGTGATTTTGAAATCGCAGTACAAAAAAAGTTGGGAAATGGTGTAAAGGTAGATTGGTCTGATGTTAGGGTTATCTGCATTGCTCCAAACTATAAGAAGTATGATTTGCATGCAGTACAGGTAATGGGCGCGAATATTGAGCTCTGGAAATACCGCTTATTTTCAAACAACTCACTTTATCTCGAAGAGGTTTTTCATACTGCAAAATCCTCAACAGTAACAACGTCTTCGGCTACCACTGATACTGGATACAAAAACCCGTTATGGTTGAGGCTGGCAAAAAAGCCGCGCTAACCCGCGCCACGGCAACCTATACATTTGATGAAAGGCTTGAAGGGAAAAGCGATGAAATCCAAGAGTTAACAGCAACCATACGAGAGTTCATCATCGGTTTAGATGAATCAATTGAAGAGGTGCCAAAAAAATTCTACGTTGCTTACAAAATCTCACAGAACATCGCCTGTATGGAAGTTAAAGGTAGAAATATCAAACTGTTCTTAAAGCTTAAGCCGTCAGATATTCCAGAGGACACCAAAAACTATCGAGATGTAACATCAATAGGCCATTACGGTACTGGTGATGTAGAGTTTACCGTATCTTCGGAAGCAGAGTTTGAGCCAGTAAAAGATTTTATAGCAATGGCATATAACAAAGTTGGTGGCTAATGGCTTCTAACAAGTTGCTGCACTCGGAAAAATTACTCGCTGCGCTCGCAATTTTCCGGTGAGCAAGGTGTTATGCTCATTGGGTTCTGAGTAAGTTGTAAATATGGAAAGTTACTTTAAAGATCTAAATTTAGATAGTTTTTGGGAAGATTGTGAATACTCGAAGAAAGAGTACGTGAATAGCCCAATTACGAGGAAAATAATCGAACTTACCGAGAAGGAATTGGGGTATAAATTACCCGATTCATATATTGAACTTATGACGAATCAGAATGGCGGAATTCCTGTAAATCAATGTTATCCAACTGATCAGCGAACCTCGTGGGCAGAAGATCACGTTGCAATCTCCGGAATATTTGCTTTAGGTTCAGAGAAAGCTTATAGCCTGTGTGGAGAACTCGGCAGTAAATTTATGATTGATGAGTGGGGTTATCCTGAAATAGGAGTTTATTTCGGGGATTGCCCTTCGGCGGGGCACGACATGATTTGTTTGGATTACCGAGTGTGCGGGAGGTTTGGAATTCCTAAGGTTGTTCACGTAGACCAAGAAAGCGACTATAAGATTACACCACTGGCCGATACCTTCGAGGAATTTATCAGTGGTTTGGTTCACGATTCTATATTCGACGAAGGTGAAACATGGTAAATAGTGCTAACAGGACAGCCATGTTAGTGTCGTTTGTAGGTCGTGCCTTTAGGCCGATAGGTAAACAAGCTAGTCTTTTTAAAAAACACAGCCAAGGGCATAAAATAATTTTCAGTTAGCCTGTTAAACACTGAAACTAACCTGAACAGAACAAAGCCAATATCTCGTTTACTTACTATTAACTGGCATTTAAACCAATAACACGCGTAGCCACAAAAGTCGAAATACAAGACGAGGTGACAATCATCACCTCGCCTATTTCCAACCTAGATCACAAGGCTTTAAAGCGAATAGCCGTACCACCTGCAGCAGCGAGTTTTAGCGTTAACTGACCTTTGTGATTAACGCGCTGTTTGGTTATTTCAATATCATAGGGGTTCGTACGCCAATCGGCTTGTTTACCATCTTGGTAAATTTGCGCTTCGTATTGCACACCTTTATCTAAAAAGTCCAAATCTAAGGTGACTGTGCGTGAGTCTTCATTGGTGATGGCGCCAAGATACCAGTCATTACCCGTGTAGTGGCGATGCTTTTTCTCTTTACGGGCGATCACTATGTAGTCGCCCACTTCCCCCTGCAATGCAATCGACTTTTCCCAATCGGTAGGAACGTCTTTTATAAACTGGAAGGGCTTAGGCTTAGCTTCGTAATTTTCTGGTAAATCTGCCGCCATTTGGATTGGACTGTAAATCACCACATACTCAGCTAATTGTTTAGCCAGCGTGGTATGTGGGCGCATATACTCACTTATGCCATGTTCCGCTGTGCCTCCTTGAAAACGCGGATAATCTAGGTCAAAAATACCTGGGGTAAAATCCATAGGCCCAGATAACATGCGGGTAAATGCGAGGTATGGTATATGCGATGGAGGGTTTGGTGCCGCCCATCCTGCATTATATTCTTGCCCACGCGCACTTTCTCGTGAAATCCAATTAGGGTATGTCCGGCGCAAGCCTGTATCTTTTACTGATTCATGCGTATTAATAGAAAGTTGATATTTGGCAGCCGTCGATACGTTATGAATAAAGTGATTAACGACATCCTGACTATCGGTAAATTCATAGCGCATAATACCTTTGCTGTCTCGGCGTTTTAGGTTTTGACCATGGGCAACATAACCGGTTTTAATCTGCTCGACTCCCATGTCCTGATACAATTTAAAACCATCAACCATTTGTTGCTCGTAGTTAGTAATACCGCCAGATGTTTCATGATGACCTATCAGTTTTACACCTACTTTTTTCCCGTGTTCACTGACTTTTTTGATATCAAAGTCAGGATAACTTTGGGTAAATGAAAATAGCTCAGAATTAGCAATCCAGTTGCCATCCCAACCTGTATTCCAGCCTTCAACTAACACACCATCAAAGCCATGTTTGGCCGCAAAATTCATGTATTTAATGGTATTTTCGGTAGTAGCGCCGTGCTTTTGGCCAGATCCCCACGTGTATTGTTGAATATGCATGCCCCACCAAATACCGACGTATTTACCGGGGTTGATCCAATCACTAACATCTCCTAATTTATTAGGCTCGTTTAAATTTAAAATTAAATGCGAGTTAATTAAATCAACTGCGTTTTCGCCAATTTGAATGGTGCGCCAAGGCGTTGTAAAACTGCCTTGTTTGACGACTTTTACCCCATCTGAACGTGGTGATAAATCGGCAACTAAACGCCCTAGCACATCACGATTTAAACTCATGCCAGCATAGTCAACCAACGCAGCTTCATGAATGGCGACATGTACACCTGAACCCATTTTAATTGTCATTGGCGTATTGGCTTTACTAACTTGCTGAAGCGGCGTTTCGTTATACAAGTATTCATAGCGATCGTAACCTTGGCCGGGGATCCAATAAGCCGTGGCTGTGTGTGAGTTAACGACAGTAAATTCGGTTAGCTCGCGGGTGATCGCGCGTGGTGCTTTGCTAGGTACGCTATACCTAAAACCGATCCCGTCATTGTATACACGCGCTGTCACGCTAAACTGATTAGTTGCATCGTTGATATCTGTGTATTTTACGGTTAGCTGGTTATAGTGGTCGCGAATGACTCTGTCTTCACCCCAAGGTTGCTGCCAACGAGTATCTTGCTTTTCTCGCGATACTTCATTCAAGGTAAAATCGCGATACATAGGCTTTGCTGTCTTAAACGTAAACCCTAATTTACTCGGGCTAATAACCGCTTGACCTTTATAATCGACTCGGTATTTAGCGAGATTTTCATGATCACTAAATGTAAATTTAATTTGTTTGTCTGGAGAGTACACACTTAAGTCTGTCGCCAACGCATTCAAACTTAAGCTAGTTAAAAGAATTAGCCAATACCGCATAACAGGTTCCACCTTTGATTGTTTATAATTTAATCTAGTCAGAATACAACAAAAGTAAAATCAAACTTAAACGTTTAAGTTTTGAATACGTATGCAGTGTATAATTAACCTTATTGTTGTTTGCGAGACCTGGCTTCGCGCCTTTTACTTTTTGGTGCCTGCAATTTAGAAAGAAAGGTTTGCAGGCTCTGCAAGCATAAATGCTCGCCCACAAATACTTATTAGTGTTAGCCAGTTTACTTTTGGTAAGCAGCTATAAAAATACCGCGATAAACGCGGTATTTTGCTTTGGGAGGTGTCAATTGGTTTGGTTAAAACCAACTAGAGAAAGTTATAAAACGTTGGCTAATCCGTAATAAGCTGCGCTATTGCGAAGCTCATTTTTAAACGAACGGATTTTGGTATCTTCATCAATTACCACAAGCTCAACGCCAGCCATTTCAGCATAATCGGCAATCATGTCGGTTGTCACTGATTGGCTATATGCCGTGTGGTGTGCACCACCGGCGTGGATCCATGCCGCAGCGGCAATTGATAGATTTGGTTTAGGTTCCCACAACGCGTTGGCTACCGGTAATTTAGGTAATTCGGCTGGTGGTTTAACCGCTTCGACTTCATTAACAATAATGCGGAAACGGTTACCTAAATCAATTGGCGATACGTTAATCGCAGGCCCTGTTGCACCAGTAAACAATAAACGCGCGGTATCACACTTAACCCCAATATAATGACGATGAATTTCAAGCTTAGGTTTAGCCGCTGCAATAGATGGGCACACTTCTAACATATGGGCACCCAGTACTTGGTCACGCGCACCAAAGTTATAGGTGTAATCTTCCATAAATGAAGTACCGCCGGTACGGCCTTGTCCCATCACTTTCATGATACGAACCATAGCCGAGGTTTTCCAATCACCTTCGCCACCGTAACCAAAACCATTTTGCATTAAACGCTGCGTCGCTAAACCAGGTAAGCCAGTTAAACCCGCTAAGTTTTCAAAACAGTTGGTAAATGCACCAAATTCGCCGTCAACCAAAAACTTAGTCATGCCGAGCTCTAAGCGTGCTTCGTTTTTCAGCATTTCAACTTGGTAGTCGTCTTTAAACAATTCATCACTGATTTGGTATTCAGAGGCATAGCAGTCAATTTGACTGGCTACGTCTTGATCAGACACTTGATTAACTAACTCGGCTAACTCGCCCAAACCGTAGGCATGTACTTCGTAACCAAATTGGATTTGCGCACTGACTTTATCCCCTTCGGTAACTGCAACTTGGCGCATATTGTCACCAAAGCGTGCCACTTTGAGGTTTTGGCTTTCGTTCCAGCCAACAGCCGCACGACACCAATCGTCAATCTCGGTTTGTACGTTTTGTTTAGCCCAATGGCCAACAACCACTTTACGCTCTTTGCGTAAGCGTGTACCAATAAAGCCAAATTCACGACAACCATGCGCACTTTGGTGGGTGTTCATGTAGTTCATGTCAATTTCACCCCAAGGCAATTCCGCATTGAATTGGGTATGTAAATGCATAAAAGGTTTGCGTAATTCATTTAAGCCAGAGATCCACATTTTCGCAGGCGAAAAAGTGTGCATCCATAAAATTAAACCGACACAGTTTTTATCGGCATTGGCTTGCTGACACACGGCGTGGATCTCACCTGGCGTTTTCACTGTAGGCTTACATACGACGTCTACACCTATGTGTTCTGACTGGTTAAAACCGGCGACAATTAATTCGCTATCAGCCGCCACTTGCTCTAATACTTTAGGGCCGTAAAGGTGCTGAGAGCCTGTTACAAACCAAACTTGTTTGTTTGAATAAGTCATGTTGTTTACCTCTAATGTATTCGTTTAGCTTTGGCCGTAGTAGGCGTTTTTGCCGTTTTTACGCTGATAATGCTTGTCCATGATCTCTTGTTTAAGATCGCCAATTTGTGGGTTTAAGGTTTTAGTGAGATACGCCATGCGGGCGATCTCTTCTAATAATGCTGCGTGATAGACTGACTTAGCTGCGTCTTTACCCCAAGTGAATGGCGCGTGACCGGCCACGATCACCATAGGTGATTCGTTAACGTCTCGGTCGATAAAACAATCGGTGATCTGCACACCGGTTTCTTCTTCGTAATCGCGTTCAATTTGGTCATTACGAATAACCGCAGTACAAGGAATGGTGTCAAACACGTAATCAGCATGAGTCGTACCTAAACAAGGTATTGGCTGTTGCGCTTGTGCCCATGCCGTCGCGTAGGTTGAGTGGGTATGAGTAATACCACCGATATGCTGCCATTGACGATACAAATAAGTATGGGTTTTGGTATCAGACGATGGGCGCATTGTGCCTTCAACAATATTGTTTTCTAAATCAACAATAACGATGTCATCGGCTGTTAGGTTTTCATATGCAACACCGCTTGGCTTGATCGCAACCACGCCTTTATCACGGTCAATTTGCGATACGTTACCAAAGGTGTAAATCACTAAATCACGCGTCACTAACTCCATGTTAGCTTCGTAAACTTCGCGTTTAAGTTCTTTAAAACTCATTATTGTTTGCCTCCGTCAACATAAGCGGCTAACGCCAAATATTTTTGATATAAAGATTGATAAATGGCGACTTGATCCGCTTGCGGAGTAAAGGTTTTACATACAGGTGAAGCCATAACTTGTTGTGCACTGGCGACATCAGGGTAAATACCTGCAGCCGCCGCTGCATAAATAGCACCGCCGAGGGCACAGCTTTGGTCGCTTTCTAAAACAGCAATTTCACAGTTCCAAACATCGGCACAAATTTGCATGATCAGGTCAGATTTTTTGGAAATACCACCAATGGTAACGACTGAGTTGATCTCAACGCCTTCTTCAACAAAACGGTCGATAATGGCTTTAGCGCCAAACACGGTCGCTTCAATTAAGGCGCGGTAAATGGCAGGAGCATCACTACCCATTTTCAAACCCGTGATTGCCATAGCAACGGTTTGATCCGCATCGGGTGTACGGCGACCATTAACCCAATCCAACGCAGTAATGCCAGTTTGACCGGGTGCGATTTGGGATGCGGCTTTATCTAATTCGAATAGGGTTTTGCTTTCAATGGCATCAATGAGTTTGGCTTTAGTCGCTGCATCAAAACTGTCGCTTAAATCAACATGGTTAAGCGGCCAATTAATCAGGTTTTTAAACCACGCATATAAATCACCAAAAGCAGACTGCCCTGCTTCTAACCCGACTAAACCTGGCATAACCGAGCCGTTAACTTGGCCACAAATACCACGAATAGCTTTGCCTGCAATGGCCTCTGCTGTTGCAACCGTAATGTCGCAAGTTGATGTGCCCATTACCTTGGTTAAAACACCCGGTTTTACATTGGCGCCCACAGCACCGGCGTGGCAGTCAAACGCACTAAAAGTAACAGCAACATCGGTTGATAAGCCAAGCTTAGTTGCCCACTCGGAAGACAAATATCCGCACACTTGATCAGCCGTAAATGTGTCAGCCGGTAAACGAGTACTTAAGCCATCGAGTAATGGATCAATGTCTTTAAAAAATTCATTAGGTGGGTAACCACCCCAGCTTTCGTGCCACATGAGTTTGTGACCAGCAGCACAGCGACTAGCGCGGAAAGCTTCAGGATGAGTTGTGCCAGTGACTAACGCCGACATCCAATCGCAGTGTTCAACCCACATGTAAGTGGCTTCACGTACGGCGGTATCTGCACGTAAATTATGTAAAACCTTAGCCCAATACCATTCAGATGAGTAAATACCGCCTTCGTATTGCACATAGTTAACCTCTGCGTGTTGCGCAGCAGCGGTAATTTCTAACGCCTCTTTGACTGCGGTGTGGTCTTTCCACAACACGAACATAGCGTGAGGGTTTTCAGCAAACTCAGGCTTAAGCGCTAAAGCGGTACCTTGAGCATCAAGCGCAACGGGTGTTGACCCCGTGGTGTCAAAGCTCATGCCGACAACCGATTTGGCTGTTTCAGCAGGCACTTGCTGCCACAGGCCATTAACGACTTCAACTAAGCTTTCAACGTAATCTAAGGGATGTTGACGGAATTGATCTTTGCTCGGCTCACAATATAAGCCTTCACGCCAACGTGGATAATAAACCACATGAGTCGCCACCTCTTGACCGCTAGCTGTGTCAACTAACAAAGCGCGAACTGAGTCTGAACCATAATCTAAACCTAAGGTATAGGTTGTCATAAATTCACCATAACTTTTTAAGTGAGCCAAGGTTAGCGAACAAAAACCAATTGGAACTCACATTCAACCAACTAAACACCAATATAGTATTACTATTTAACAATATCAATACAATTAGTATTATTTTTTAGTTTTACCAAGCCGTAATTTTGCTATTTATGGTTTAAAAAACAATTTAAATCATACTAAATGATAAAATACAGTGTCCTGATGCAATCTTTGCAACAAATCACGACCAAGTATTGCTAATGTTCATCACACTTATATTGCTTTGGTCGAGGATTTGATGCTCTGTAGGGAGCAAAGGCGCTAACATGGCTGTATCGTAAGCTGCATTGGATGAAACTGATACCTAGACAGGTGCGACTCGGGGCACCCTACAATCGTTTAATAAATGAACATACTTATGTATCTTTGTGCATTCTTGCAGGGTGGCTGGAGTCGTACGGCTCCCACCAATTTCGGAACCAGAATTCCGCTGTTGCGTCTTGAATTGCAATTTATCGCTGGGTGTCTTTTTACCTTGCTTTTTACCTTGCCCTTTTTAACTCGCCTCAGCTCTAATTTGTAAACTGTAAAGAATTTTGTACAAAACACGCACATTCACCCCTGATTTAATTTCGCAATGCACTAAGTAAAGTTCGCTATTTTGACTAGGCTTGTTTCGACAGTCAGTCGGAGAAACTACATGAGAATACTTAATAACTATTATCGCTCCGGTATCAGACTTGGGTTGTTGATGATACTTGGGCTTTCTTTCACACCACAAATGGCGTTGGCCGGATACACAACAGATAACTTACGCTTATATGGCTACTTTTCTTGGCGTGTTGAAAAAGTATGGGACGAATTAGCTAAGGACAGTAATAACAATACTGTTACTGAAGACGCGCCAAGGGAAATCGCGATCCCTTCTTTCAATATTATGGCGTTAGATAAAATAGACGATAACGCCAAAGTGTTTTTTAACCTCAGTGGCGCAGATGGTGAAGGCGTTGAAGTTAATAATATTTGGGGAGAATATAAATTTAGCCAATACGTTAATCTACGAGTAGGTAAATCGTACCGACGCTTTGGTTTATACAATGAAATACTCGATGCAGTACCAACTTACATAGGCATTGAACCACCAGAATTGTTTGATAAAGATCACTTAATTTTGTCGCGCACCACGTTACTAATGTTGCACGGTTGGACAGAGCTCGGTGATAACGAATTAAGATACAGTTTCAGCATAGACAATGGCGAGGGCGGACCAACTGCCGAAGACAACATTCCAATTGGCTTTGATTTACGTTACAGCTTTAACTTTGGTAGCTCAACTATCGGTATTAGCGGCTATTCATCGAATGGGGATACCACCTCAGATGTTGGCGTAGGACAAGGTTCACCGCGCAGTGGTGTATTACCTTGGATGGCCGCCGACGATTTTAGTGTTTTTGGTGGCTATGGTGAGTTTTTAATCGATGACTGGACATTACAATTTGCTTATTGGACAGCATCACATAATGCTGTGCGTGATCCTAACGCTGTGGTAGAAGTGGTCAATAACGCGGGCATAAACGACGCCCAACGCGCACGTTTTCTGATCGACCCTAACGGTGCAGTGAATACCGCCAACGTTAACCTGAATGGCGACTATGATGTCACCACTTGGTATGTTCGAGCTGGCTATTCTTTTTCGACTGACAATGGCGAATGGGTTCCGTATGGACAATGGGATTTTTATGAAAACCCAGAAACCATTGAATCCAAAAAATGGGGTGGCGATGCCGAAGCCGGTTTAGCTGACGACGGTAAGTTTTCTAAATCGACACTAGGTGTTATCTATCGCCCAACCCCAGCTGTCGCCTTTAAATTCGACACCAGTACTCACTTCCAAAAATTTAATGGCAAAGACGAATCGTATTCTGAGATCCGTTTAGACATTTCCTATATTTTTGGCCAATAGAGGGACTATGACATGAACAAAATTAAAATTCTGACCCTAGTCTTACTCACAGGCTTATTTTCAACCAACGTAATGGCTGAAGTTGTTGTGGTGGTCAACGCCAACAACAGTATTACTTCACTCAGCAAAGCTGAATTAATCCGGATTTTTCAAGGTAAACAAGATAAATTTGCCACGGGGAAAAAAGCCATTCCGGTTAATCAAATTCCACCCAGTGAAGCTAGGCAATCATTCGATTCTGACATGCTAGGCAGAACCACCAAGCAAATGACCGCTTATTGGAGTAAGCAATTATTCTCTGGTAATGCGACACCGCCCAAAGAGCTGAATGGCGATATTGATGTACTTAAGTTTATTCTCGCTAGCGAACACGCTATCGGCTATGTCGATAAAAGTGCGGTAAATGATGCCGTTAAAGTGATCACCATAAACTGATGTACGGCTATAGATAATATAGTCAAAGCGATCAGGTTTTAGGGGAAGCCGTCAAGCTTCGAGTCCCCATGAACATATGCTCTACTATGTGATTGGGGCGAGTAAGCGCTGACAATGAACCATAAGGCCTGAGCGAGAAGACTATATCAATGCAATACACCTGAGTAGTTAGCTTGGCTGTATTGCATACTTTTCATCACGAGTCATTGCCTCAAAATAGGAGACTAAAAAATCAACTAACAACTTAAAGCGGCGTGACTGATAACGCGCTTGCGGGTAAATTAACGACACTGGTTGCTGCGGTACTTGCCAATCTTTAAACACCTGCACCAAGCGCCCTTGTTTTAACAAAGGCAGTGTATATAAACTATTAAGCCGTGCTATCCCCAACCCTTGCTCAACCATTTGGCAAATCATATGGCCATTAGATACCTGTAATTGCCCATTAACACTGACCTCCTCTTCAACTCCTGAGGCATGAACTAAACGCCACAACTTAATGCTGCCATGTAAACAATTGTAATTAACTAACTGCTTAGGGTGAGTTAACGGCTGAGCTAAATAAGCTGGGCTGGCGACAATATGCGTTGCCATTGTCATCAGGGGACGTGCCACAAAAGAAGCATTGGCCAACTGCCCCATACGTATCACTAAATCAAAATTTTCACTAACCACATCAACCTTTTGGCTAGATAAATCCAGCTCAATACTGATCTGCGGATATTGAGCCATAAATTGGCTTAACGCTGGGCCGAGTAATTGTTCAGCAAAGATCCCGCCAACCGAATTAAGCCGAATATGGCCAGCCAAGCTATCTTGTTGTTCGCTGATCTGCTGCTTCGCATTATGCAATATATGATAAGCCCGACAACACTCTTGATAATATGTTTCCCCTACCTGGGTTAATCCTATTTTGCGTGTCGTGCGGTTTAATAAACGGCAATTAAGTTGCTTTTCTAAACTCGACACCTGCTGCGATACTCTTGCTTTAGAGCTTTGCAATTTATCGGCCGCCGCCGTAAAGCTGCCAGTTTGTACCACTGTAATAAAAGCCAATAAATCAGAATTGATCATAAGAATATTGTTAAGTATTTTTAAACAGTTTATTCATTGTTTACCTAAAGATAAATAGTCGCGTGATGAATACAATAACCACAACTAAATATAGGAAACGATTATGGAAACACGCAGATTAGGTAAAAGTGGCCTAAGCGCCTCAGTCATTGGTTTGGGTTGTTGGCAGTTAGGTGGCGATTTTGGCCAACAAGGTGTCGATAATAGGCAAAACATACTAAACGCAGCAGATAACGCTCAAATTCAATTTTGGGACACGGCAGATGTTTACGGTAACGGCCAAAGCGAACAAAGTATTGGCGACTGGCAACAAGCCCATCAACAAACAAGGGTAATAGCCACCAAACTTGGCCGCAACGCCAGTTTATATCCTAATACCTATAACTACGACACTATGCGCGCCAGTATTGAGGCTTCACTCACACGCTTACGGGTGTCTAGTTTAGATTTAGCACAACTGCACTGTATTCCACCAGCATACATGGCACAAGATGAGGTATGGCAGATATTAGAAGACTTTCGTACAGAAGGCTTAATTAAGCATTACGGTGCCAGTGTTGAAACCATTGAACAAGCGCAATTGTGCTTGGATAAACCTGGGCTGACTTCACTGCAAATAATATTTAACTTATTCCGCCAAGATGCTAAGCAAGCTCTATTACAACAAGCCGCAAACAAAGATGTAGGAATAATTGTACGCTTGCCATTAGCCAGTGGCTTATTAAGCGGCAAGTTTTCCAGTAATAGTCAATTTAGCCCAAGTGATCACCGTAACTACAATAAAGACGGTGCCTTGTTTAATGTCGGTGAAACCTTCTCTGGCTTGCCTTTTGATAAAGCACTGAAACTGGTTAACGAATTAAAGCAAATAATGCCAACGTCAGCGCCGCTTGCACAATTGGCCTTACGCTGGATTTTAGATCACCCACAAGTCACCACAGTGATCGCCGGCGCAAGCTCAGCGCAACAAGTTATACAAAATGCGGCAGCTGCCGATTTACCGCCTTTAAGTAATGAATTACATCAAGCGCTCAATGACTTTTATATGCAGCACGTTAGGCAGTTTGTCAGAGGTGAAATCTAGCCGTGAAAAGAAGGAAGCCGTGAAAAGGTGGATGTCCGTGTAACGTCTGATGCATTCTTGTAGGGTGGCTGGAGTCGTACGACTCCCACCAATTTCGGAACCAGAATTCCACTGTTGCGTCTTGAATTGCAATTTATCGCTGGGTGTCTTTTTTATCTATTGGGCTTATGCGGTGCAGGTTAATTTTAATGTTTAACAGGCGAACAAAAATTATTTTACGCCCGTGGCTGGCCTTTTAAAAAGCGTTGCTTTGTTTACCCATCGGCCTAAAGGCACGACCTACATGGATGTAGGAAATACCGTTAAGCGTCTGGAACTGCGCACGGCGACCTACAAGTGGCTGCCTAAATAACGTTTCATAAACTGAGCCAATGTTAAGCTAATGACTGTGAGCGAGATCTTGCAATCTTTTCACGGATCGCATCACACACAAATGCATTTAAACTTTGACCTTCTGCTGCAAGCACGGCCTCTCGATGCAAGTCTTCACCGGTACGAATATTGAACGAGCCTTTACAAGGTATTTGAGGCGTACGCCCAAGCTCCTCACAAGATATAAGATACTCATCTACTGAACGTTGAAACTCTTGCTCTAGCTCCTGCAAGGTTGTTGCCTCATAAGTAACCACGTCTCGGATAAATGCTAACTTACCAAAAAGAGTATTACTTTCCAGTTCTGGTTCAATAGTGCCTAAATAGTTTTTATAACGTAGATAAGTCATAACCAACCCTCTTGTTTAAGGTGAGATTTTACTGATTTTAAAGCTCCACCTTTAAGCTCATTTTCTGGATGAGGCTTATGCAACAATAATAACGCATCATTACCATAGTGATAAAAGCGGACTCTTGAGCCTGCCATTTCCTTTTTCTCATATCCAAGTTGAGAGAGCAGTGTGACGAGTTCATTCCAAGGAAAAACCTTTCTTGCGTCACTAAGCTTGATCAGCAGCTTCTCTTGCTTTCCTATTATTTCGCCTTCTTAGACCCAGATAAAACAAGTATATATTTCAACCAGCACACCTGCAACTATATATAGTCGCATAAAATCAACTTTGGAGAAGGCCAATGGATACGCTCGTTGTCGGGTTTAAATAACAGGTAATGGCAACTAAACGAGGTATTAGGTTTATTCGGTTCTGGTTGGTTTTATGTTTAACAGGCGAACAAAAATTATTTTTCGCCCATGGCGGGTCTTTTTAAAAAGCGTTACTTGGTTTACCCATCGGCCTAAAGGCCCGACCTACAAATGGAACAAACATGGCTGTCCTATTTGCTAAACCTTTATCCTTATCAACAAAAAAGGCGCTAACCGACACGACAGTTAGCGCCTTGACACCTCAAGGTGTTTGAACGAACTCGATTACCACCAAACGGTGTAAATTACACAAAGAATAATCACCACACCTAGCGACGCTAAGTTAAAGCTTTTGCTGGTTTTAAAGGTGATGTCATCTAAGTTTGCACTGGTGTTGGTTTGCTCTTGTTTGCTAAGTAAAGACACAACAATAGCCAGACCAAAACACAACAGTAATACTACGCCCATGCGATCCATAAATGGGAACTCAGGGAACAGGACTTTAATTAATACTGAGAATACCGCAGAGCCAACACCCGCTAGTAACGCGGCATTAGCGGTAGTGCGTTGCCAGAACATACCGGTAATAAAGATCACCACAATACCTGGGGTAAATAAGCCTGTGAATTCCTGAATGTATTGGAAAGCCTGATCAAACTTACCTAAAAGTGGCTCGGCGGTGATCAAACCTATGCTCAGCGCCACCAATGAAGTTATACGGCCAATGTGTACATAATGACGCTGGCTTTTACCTTTAACGGCTCGGCTGTATATGTCCATAGTGAAGATGGTTGAAATACTATTGGTCATCGAAGCTAATGAAGAAACAACCGCCGCCACTAGTGCCGCAAAAATTAAGCCTTTAATACCAACCGGCATTAAGTCCATTAACGTCGGATAGGCTAAATCGTTCTTCGGGATCTCCGGATAAAGAATAACCGCAGCAATACCGGGTAACACCACAATAATAGGCATTAATAATTTAAGATAAGCCGCAAAGACAATACCTTTTTGCGCTTCACCTAAATCTTTAGCCGCTAACGCACGTTGAATAATGTATTGGTTAAAGCCCCAGTACGCGATATTAGTCACCCATAAGCCACCCACTAAAACTGAGATCCCCGGTAAGTTGATATATTGCGGGTTATCTTTGGATAAAATCATATCGAAATGACCCGGTAACTCTTGGGTTAAAATGCTGAAACCGGCAAAAAATCCATTACCGTCCGACACTGCATCTAGCGCTAAATAGGTAAGCAACAAACCACCAAACACCAATAGCACCACTTGTACAATATCTGTGTAAGCTACGGCTTTAAGACCACCGTAAAGTGAATAGGCAATTGAGAAGATAGCTAAAAAGATCATGCCAAACATGGCATCAACACCCGCTACGGCTTCAAAGGCAAGACCACCTAACCATAATACCGAGGTTAAGTTTACAAATACGTAAACCAGCAACCAAAATATCGCCATGACGGTTTTAACTCTATTGTCAAAACGCTGCTCTAGGTATTGCGGCATGGTATAAATATTATTTTTTAAGAAGATAGGTAATAAGTATTTACCAACCAATACTAAGGTGATTGCCGCCATTAACTCGTAAGAGGCGATACCCATACCTAAAGCAAAGCCAGAACCCGACATACCAATAATCTGTTCTGCCGAGATATTTGAAGCGATCAAAGACGCGCCAATCGCCCACCATGGCAGGGCTTTGCTGGCTAAAAAGTAATCTTCAGTATTGGTGCCCTCTTTCTTGTCATTTCTGGAGATCCAAAGTGCCAAACACAACAGGCCTATGGCGTAGCCAATAAAGACGAAAAAATCGAGTGTTGCTAGTTTCATCATATAACTCCGGTTACAAGCCGGCATAATTGTGCCGGACTCAACTGCGATACAAACGCTAATCCCACTCTGTGCTATTGAGCATCAGACATTCAGGCTTAGCTTTTACAATTGGCAAGTAGCGAAATGAAATGACGACGTTGCCAATGTTTATCTGCAGTCTACATCAAGTTAAGTATTTTGTTAATATCGTATTACTTTTAAATAACAATTAATTTAATTGATGTGTTCCAAAGGGTATACCCACCTTTTCAAACGTGTACTCTCTCTATCCACTATTGCAATAAATATTGCTCAATAAACTTATCAATAGCCGTTAGTGTTTGTAAACGCGCGGCATTGTTATCAATAACATGGCCTGCTTGTTTAAGCTCAATATATTGCACGTTTTTACCCGCTTTTTGCGCCGCTTGGTAAAAATCTTCTGATTGTGCATATGGCACTCGCTTGTCATCTTTAGCATGGATCAGCAGCACTGGTACTTTTAGCTTAGCCAGCTGTTTAATCGGCGATACCGCTTCTAATTCATGAGAGCTAAGCGTATTGTTACGGATCACTTTTTGCCAATAGGCATAAGTTTGGCTTTTACTGCCGTGATCATCCCGCTCATTTTGTAGCATTTCATTTAAATCAGATAAACCATTTATCGATACCGCACACTGATACAATTCAGGCGTTAGGGTAACACCTGCCAAGGCTGCATAGCCGCCATAACTACCGCCGACAATACACACTTTATCTTTATCCACTAAACCTTGCTTAATATAGTACTGCACGGCATCGGATATATCTTGCTGGCTTTTACGCCCCCACTCTCCACGGCCTTTCACCAAAAACTCGGCACCAAAGCCTTTCGAGCCACGAAATTGCGGTTGGATCACTAACAAGCCTTTGCTGGCAAAATACTGGCTCAACCAATCAAAGCCAAACCTGTCGTAAGATTCTGGACCGCCGTGTGGCAAAACAATAGCTGGCAATTGTTGTTTGGCTTGATGAGGGTAAGTGACTAACGTTGGAATAGTTAAGCCATCACGCGCAGAAAATTGGCTGATCTCAACCGGATAGGTTTGTGCAACACTAATGGCAGGGCGCTGACTAGCAATCGGCTGAAATTGACCATTTTTAAATAAAACATAGTCGCCTGTCGAACTCTCACCTTCTAATAGTAAAATTAAACTCGACCAATCTGCTGACCAATCATGGATCTCGACAACATCATTCGGTAAGGCTTTAATAATGGCTGCCATTGTTTTATCTACTTTGCTATCAAAAAAACGATAGCTGGGTTTAAAACCCGAATATTGCACACCAAATACCACGCGGTTTATATTGGTGATCACAGCTTCTATATCTGCATCATCACGACTCAGTTGCGTGTCTTGTATGCTGCCGTCTTTAAGCGATAGTGTATAGTAATTACGTCTGTCATTGTCACCGAGCGCTGTCATCACTAACGATTGATAATCCGCAGTGATCCCAACAAAGCTGTGGGTCATAAAGTCTGTGGTGTGTTTAAAAATGTCCACCCACTTACCATCTTGTAGGCTTTGTACTCTATGCTCGTTTGTCGTGTTGTTATAACGCTCGCGCGCAATGATTTGATCTTTATCATTAACAAAATAATCTATGGTATCTGCTGTGCCTTTGCCATTTTTTACCCGCCGCGGATCACGGTTATTATCGAGTTTGACTTTAACCAAGGCAAAAGGAGAATCACTGTCTCGTATTTCTTCTCGTCCCTTATAAGCAGGCATATAAGCATATTGACCATCGGCTGATAAGCCAACGATACGGCCAACATCTGTTTGCCCAATATCAATACCTTCACCTGGGCTCAAAAGTAGGCGCATTTTTTTATTGGTTAGATTAAAAATGAACGCTTTACTAACCTGATGACGACCACGATAACCAGCTAGCTTTTGCTCCGAGCCGGCCACCATAATGAGTCGCGTTTCATCTAAAAAATAGATATTTTCGACATCAATGTTTTGCAAGTCAGCACCGGCCACCATGTCACCAGTTTGCAGATCTTGCACAATTAACATATCTCGCTCACCATTGTAGTAACGAAACGCTATCTGTTTGCCGTTAGGCGATAAACGCACCAAGGTGTTTTCTGGCAGCGCGGCATAGCTAGCCAAATCCGGTATTTTTAACGCCGCAAAACACGATTGGCAAACGCCAAGCAATATAAATAAGCAGAGTAAAAAGTTACGACAATTTTGCATAATGAAATCCTTATTGAGTTGCATCCTTTGAGGCCTACAGAGGCGCTATTCAATTACAAGCAGATTAAATTGAATAGCGATAAATTACGGGTACTAAAAATATGCCGATAGTGTGTAAACCACTATCGGCTAACCTTGTTTAATTGCACTATAGCGCCTTAACTTTAGCTACAACATTGTCAACCGTGAAACCAAAGTGTTTAAATAACTCACCACCTGGTGCTGATTCACCGAATGTCGACATACCAACAACATCACCGGCAAAACCAACATACTTAGCCCAGTAATCAACGTGTGCCGCTTCAATCGCTACGCGCTTAGTCACAGAACTTGGTAAGACTGATTCTTTGTATTCAGCATCTTGTGCATCAAACACATCGGTAGAAGGCATAGATACCACGTTAACTTTTACGCCATCGGCTGCTAATGCTTTAGCTGATTCAACTGCAAGTGCCACTTCTGAGCCTGTCGCGATTAAAATCACTTCTGGTGTGTCACCACAATCAACTAAGATGTACGCACCTTTTTTGATGTTTTGTACTTGCTCTGCACTGCGTGGTTGCGCGGGTAAACCTTGACGCGAGAAGATTAACGACGTTGGACCGTTACGACGTTCGACTGCGTGTTTCCAAGCCGTCGCTGCTTCAGTACCGTCCGCCGGACGCCATGTCGACATGTTTGGTGTCATACGTAAGTTAGCCAATTGCTCTACCGGTTGGTGAGTTGGACCATCTTCACCTTGGCCAATTGAATCATGGGTGTAAACAAAGATGTTTTGAATACCCATTAACGCTGACATACGCACTGCGTTACGGGCGTATTCCATGAACATCATGAAAGTGGCACCGTAGTTGATGAAACCACCGTGTAACGAGATACCATTCATGATACCGCTCATACCAAATTCACGTACACCGTAGAAGATGTAGTTACCGGCAGCGTCGTCTTGAATACCTTTTGAGCCAGACCATAAAGTTAGGTTTGAACCCGCTAAGTCAGCTGAGCCACCTAGCATTTCAGGTAATAACGCGCCGAAAGCTTCAATGGTGTTTTGTGAGGCTTTACGTGAAGCAATGTTTTCCGCTTTTTCTTGCGTCGCAGCAATGAAGGCGTCCGCTTGCGCTGAGAAGTTTTCTGGTAAGGCTTTTTCGATAACACGACGTTTAAACTCAGCCGCTAATTCTGGGTAAGCTGCTGCGTAAGCGTCAAACTTAGCATTCCACGCCGCTTCTAATTCTGCCCCTTTTGGCTTGCCATCCCACTCGGCATAGACGTCTGCTGGGATTTCAAACGGCGCATGTGGCCAGTTTAAGAATTCACGTGCCGCGGCGATTTCTTCATCACCTAGTGGTGCGCCGTGACAATCATGGCTACCTGATTTGTTAGGTGAACCAAAACCGATAATGGTTTTAGTACAAATCATGGTTGGCTTGTCTGTTACGCCTTTAGCTTCTTCAATAGCTGCGGCAATCGCTTCTGGGTTGTGACCATCTACATCAGCAATCACGTGCCAGCCGTAAGATTCAAAACGTGCTGGTACGTTCTCAGTGAACCAACCTTCTACGTGACCGTCGATTGAGATACCGTTGTCATCCCAAAACGCCACTAACTTGCCTAGGCCTAACGTACCGGCTAATGAACAAGCTTCGTGCGAAATACCTTCCATTAAACAACCGTCGCCTAAGAAACAGTATGTGAAATGGTCAACAATGTCGTGGCCGTCACGGTTAAATTGCGCCGCTAAGGTTTTTTCTGCAATCGCCATACCCACAGCGTTTGAGATACCCGCGCCTAATGGACCTGTGGTTGTCTCAACACCTTTGGTGTAACCGTACTCTGGGTGACCTGGCGTTTGTGAATGTAATTGACGGAATTGCTTTAATTCTTCAATCGGTAAGTCGTAACCCGATAAGTGAAGGAGTGAGTAAATAAGCATTGAACCGTGGCCATTTGATAACACAAAACGGTCGCGGTTAACAAAGTCTGGATTTGCTGGGTTGTGTTGTAAAAAATCGCCCCATAATACTTCGGCGATATCTGCCATACCCATTGGGGCACCTGGATGGCCTGATTTAGCTTTTTGCACACCATCCATGCTTAAAGCACGAATTGCATTTGCGCGTTCTTGACGTGACGCCATGGTCATTCCTCATGTTAATTGAGTAATAAACCTCAACTATTAACCAGAGTTGAGATTAAAATAGTCAAAGCGATCGGGTTTTAGGGGAAGCTGTCAAGCTTCGAGACCCCATGAGCATATGCTCTATTATGTGATTGGGGCGAGTAAGCGCTGACAATGAACCATAAAATCTGAGCGAGAAGACTATAATGCGAAAAAAAGCCCGCTAACGCGGGCAAATGCACACAACATAGGTGAAAACTTTTAGTCGACTTCTCTAAAGTAGAAGTGCTGGCAAATAGTATCTTTCCATACTAACTGCATCATATTGTCGCCGTTCTGCAAGCTACAACCTTCAACTTTCATGGCAAGACCATAGTGCGAAACCATACGCAACGCGCCGTTTTCTAATAATTCAAAACGCCATTCGCTGTCTTTTTCGTTACAAGGTGCTTGTACTAAGTTGTCGGCAATATCTTGCAAGCCGTCACTGACACCATTAACCGCTAAACATAGATTGTCGGTATTTAATGAACGGAATGTATAAAAGCCATTTTCGGTTGGTTTGGCTTGCCATTTTTGACAGGCTAAATCTTGGTATTCGTGTTGGCTTAGGTTGGCATCAGCTTGTTTAGAACAGTCATCAACTGACACTACGCGACCACTATTAGCATTGACAATGGCTAAGGTTGATACCGGCTCTAAGCGCCAATCAGTACATTGGCTAAAACGATCACCACCTGTAGTAACGGCATTGCCTGCCTCTTTACCACAATCAGCAATTTGTAAATGAGATAACGACTCGGCATTAGCAAAACGGAACCAACCTAACTCGGATGCATCAACAAACCAACGCTGACAATTAGACGAGATCCAAGGCCCTGTTTTAACCGCGAGTGAATCCGTTGCACAATTTTGTTGAGAAACAAAAGTACCAAATGCACTGTTTACAAAACGGTAAGTACCGTCATTGGCTGGGTCAACCACCCACTCGTTATTTGCTGTATTATTAGCAGTATCACAATCAGCAACGCTGACTTCACCCGCTTCATTGGCCACTAAACACAGGTTAGCTTGGCGATTAACAATTTTATATTTAACGCCTTGAACATTGGCAGTTAAAGGTCCTTGCTCACCGCTTGGCACGGGGAGTTGTTGTCTGTCCATAAGCGGTTCACCAAAATTAGGTAATCCGTCGTCTGTCCAAGTGAAAGGTTGAGCGCGAGCTGAACGCGTGCCGCTGCAGCCATCAGTTGGCGATGAGTTACCGTGGTAAATCAACCATTCTTCACTGCCGTCTGGCGAGGTAAAGAAGCCATGGTGACCTGGGCCATAAACGCCGTTGGCTTTTTCAAAAAATGGTTTATCAAACTTTTTCCACGATTCTGGTTTAACCGGATCATCGCCAACCAATTCAACCACGGCCAGTTTGTAATCTTCAGTATTACAGAAGCTAGCAGAGTGAGTTAAAAACACTCGACCTTTGTGCTTAATAATTTCTGGACCTTCATTAACCGGCAAGCCTGAACGTTCCCAGTCATATTTAGGACGAGTAATAATGTTGCGCTCACCAACTAACGTCCACGGGTTAGTCATTTTCGACACTAGGTTAACTTGCTCTGGGCCGTCCCATTCAGACCAAGTAAAATATAGCTCGCCATTGTGCTCAAAATAGCTACCGTCAATATTCCAATGGTCCGGCATTGGCGTGCCTTTATAAATATAAGGCCCCATAGGATCTGAGCCTTCGCTCTCTAGTATATGGTTACGCTGGCCACCAAAGTGTTCTTTAACACCTGAGGTAATAATCACGTACCACCGTAAACCTTCCGGACGTTGCAGCGGATGAAATTCGAACGCCCAAAAATTAAACGCGCGCGATGGATCAGAGCCAGACCAAATATAGTGGGCTGGCGCATCAACCAAACCGGCGATAGTCGGCGATTTACGCATCACTAGCTGCGATGTCCAAGTTGTCGTGGTTAAGTAATAGTTACCTTCAAAATAGTGCATCCATGGATCGGCACCATTTCTAAAAAGTGGGTTGGCAAAGGTATCTGCCGCGATCTGTAACGATTTATCATCAACGCTAGCTTGTTTTGCGGTCATATTACAGCCAGCAACAAAGGCTAAAACTAGCGCTAGCAAGCTAACTCGCTTAACTTGTTTTAGACAACGCCAAGCGACTGCTTGATACGAGTTTTGGAAAATAGAAAACATATAATCACCTTTAATTCAGGTAAAAGAGTAAGAGTGTGTGTTTAATTTATTGAATAAACCAACAGGTTATTTAAGCCGACTTTTGTACTTAACAATGTCAGCGCTATCGACCTCTGGCCATGCCTTGTCACTCCATGTGACATCAACAATTTTCAGTTTTGGCGCGCCGTTATCTTTGGCGTCGTAAGCGTGAAAAACTAACTTAGTTTTACCATCAAATTCATAAATGCTGTTGTGGCCCAAGCCAAACCAATTTTCGTCGCCTTGTAACACTATGCTACCGCCACCTTCGGCCATGGATTTACCGGATTTGTCCAGATAAGGGCCGGTTAGTGTTTTAGAGCGGCCAACAACCACTTTGTAAGTACTCTCAACACCACGGCAACAGAAGTCCCATGAGACAAACTGGTAGTAATATTGACCGCGTTTAATAATGAATGGCGCTTCAATTGCACCTGGGTAGGCCAAGGCATCATCCACATAAATAGAACGATCGCGCTTAGCAGTGCTGTGCCAAATTTGCGGCTCTGCCAATTTAGTTAACGAAGCATCTAACTTCACTAACTTAATACCAGACCAAAAAGAGCCGAACGACATCCAAGTATCCCCTTGCTCATCGGCAATAATGGCGGGATCGATGGCGTTCCATAAATCACGGTGCGGGACTGATTGCACAATCGGCCCGTGATCAACCCATTTAAAATCTTGCGAGGCAGGATCCAATGTTTTGTTGGTCACCACACCTATCGCTGAGGTGTTTTTGCCAAACGCAGAGATAGAGTAGTAAAGATAAAATTGACCATTGGCTTGATAAATGTCCGGCGCCCACATATGACCATCAAACTCAGGCACCATTTGGTTTGTCCATGTCGGCACCGTTTTAAACACGGCGCCGTGTGATTGCCAATTAACCATATCAGTTGATTCGTAAAAGCTAACACCTGGGCCTGTGGTAAATAAATAATACTTATCACCCACTTGCGTCATCACAGGATCATGAGCGATCACTTCTTGCGCTTGTGACTGAGCTGTCACACTGACTAAAGTAATCAATAACAGTGACCATAGCCATCTAAACTGCATACTGGTTTTCATCGTAAACTCCGCATCAACTCTTTATCTACGCCGGTTTATAGCGCCTGTTTGTATGTGAACAAACAGCAAGTATTAATCTGTTGTTAAAAATAATAGCACAACTCGAAAGAAATGCTATAGTATTACGATATAACTTTTAAAGTTTTTTTAACAAAGGTAATAGCGAGGCCAACTATGAGATGTGTTCAGTCATTATTTCAGCGTTTTTATCACACTAGCAGAATAGCCATTTTAGGCTTAAGCACTACACTTGCAGGGTGTAACATGATGAACAATAATCAAACACAAGAGGAAGCAATCAGCATGACGTACAATAACCCGCTTGTGGAACAACGAGCCGATCCTTGGATCCATAAAGATACAGACAACATGTATTACTTTATTGGCAGTGCACCTGAGTTTGATCGCATTGTACTGCGCGGCGCGGACAGCATTAACGGTTTAAGCAGCGCACCAGAAAAAGTAATTTGGACTAAGCATGAGTCAGGCCCAATGAGTAAGCATATTTGGGCACCAGAAATACATAAAATCGATGGTAAATGGTATGTGTATTTTGCCGCATCGCGCGCCGAAGACATTTGGCACATCAGCATGTATGCATTATCAAACGATTCAGCCAATCCGCTTGAAGGCGAATGGAAAGAAGAAGGTCAAGTTGACAGCGGCTGGGAAAATTTCGCACTGGATGCAACTCAATTTGCCCACAATGGCAAGCGCTATATGATTTGGGCGCAATCAAATAAAGAGCGCACTTATAACACGGCATTATGGATGGCTGAAATGACCAGCCCAACTTCAATTGATACATCTAACGTTATTGTATTAACTGAGCCAGAGCTAGACTGGGAAACCATTGGCTATAAAGTAAATGAAGGCCCTGCGGTGCTTATTCGCAATGGCAAAGTATTTGTCACTTATTCTGCCAGTGCCACCGATCATAATTACGCAATAGGGTTATTATGGGCCGATGAAAATGCGGATTTAATGGATCCAGCTTCGTGGAATAAATCACCAAAACCTGTGTTTAGCACCAACGAGTCATTAAAACGCTATGGCCCAGGCCATAATGGCTTTACGGTTGCTGAAGATGGCAAAACAGATTTATTAATTTACCATGCGCGTTCGTATCGTGACTTAATTGGTGATCCTTTGTCTGATCCTAACCGTCATGCACGTATCAGAAAAATCACGTGGGATGAAAATGGATTCCCTGATTTTGGTCAGGATTTAGACGATTAAATAATGATTTTGCTGGGGGTGGACTCCACCCTACAAACAAATTTACGTTTTGGTGGGGGTGAACCCCACCCTACAGACAAATTTACGTTTTGGTGGGGGTGAACCCCACCCTACAGGCAAATTTACGTTTTGGTGGGGGTGAACCCCACCCTACAGACAAATTTACGTTTTGGTGGGGGTGAACCCCACCCTACAAACAAATATACGTATTTGCTGGGGATGAACCCCACCCTATAAACAGATATACGTTTTGCTGGGGATGAACCCCACCCTACAAACAAATATACGTATTTGGTGGGGGTGAACCCCACCCTACAAACAAATTTACATTTTGGTGGGGGTGAACCCCACCCTACAAACAAATATACGTATTTGGTGGGGGTGAACCCCACCCTACAAATAAATATACGTTTTGGTGAGGGTGAACCCCACCCTACAGACAAATATACATTTTTGCTGGGAGTGGATCCCAGCCACATTCAAAATACCCCGCTGCACTCATACGCATTCTTTGCTTCGTATCTAAAAAAATACTATCATAAGAGAAAATCAAGTCAGGGTTTTCGACATCTATGTTAGACAATAAAAGAACAGTCAATAAGCGCAGTTTATACGGTCAGGTAGCAGTTACCTTAGGCGAGCGGATTGTCAGCGGACATTACGCCCAAGGCACCAATCTACCACAAGAAGCCAAAATAATGGAAGAGTTCAGTATTTCGCGCACCGCTTTGCGTGAAGCGTTTAAACTGCTTTCAGCTAAAGGCCTAATCGAATCTAAACCGAAAACCGGTACTAAAGTCAGTTTAAAAAAATACTGGAACATGCTGGATGCCGATGTACTAAATTGGTGTTTTGAAACCAGTGGTGGCAAACAAGTATTAGAAGACTTATTCCAATTACGCCAAGCCATTGAGCCGCGTGCCGCCATGCTAGCTGCTAAAAATGGTTCGCAAGAAGCCATTGATAAAATTGAAGCCGCTTACAATCGCATGGAAAAAGCACAATACGGCACAAATGAAACCTTACTGTCCGACGTTGAATTTCATCAATCGATTCTAACGGCATCTGGTAATACACTAATGGATTCGTTTGGCACTATGTTAGCGGAAGCCTTATATCGTTCATTTGATATAACCACGCACCGTGGTGAAGAATACTGGCAAGCATCGTTGCCTATGCACAAAGCGGTTTATCTTGGTATTAAAGCCCGCAGCCCTGAACGCGCACATTTTGAAATGATGTCACTGTTAAACGTGACAGATGAAGGGGCGAAACAAACGTTTTAATTAAGACTCAATTAACGTTTCAAACGACAAGGCGCTTTTTAACTAGCGCCTTAGCTAAGCGACTTTCGTGCCTTTGTAATAGGCGATAACGCTTCATGATCATGCCTACCATAATATGAAATACCGCAGGTACTATGGCAAATAGAATTAAAATGCCTTGGGTCGTTGCCGGTTGCAATCCAACATCAGCCGATTGATAACCAAAATAGCCTAATCCTAAACCCACTAAGGCACCTGATAAGCCAATGGCTATCTTCTGACTCATGGAAATTAAACAATACGACGCACCAACAATGCGTGTGCCTTGCACTTGTTCGCCATAATCAACCGCATCGGCTATTGCAGCCCAAAAAACCGGAGCATGTAGATCCACCACAAAACTCAAGATAAAAAACAGAACAAATGCCAACCACACCCATTCAGGTGATACTAAAACGAACATGGCTAAACTCACCAAACCGGCTAACAGCTGACTTTTATAAAACAGTTTAATTTTTGAATAACGTTTAGTGATCCAAGTTGACGCCATCATAGCCAAAATGGACGCACTCACATTGGTCACCAAAAACAAAGATTGGCCTAAAGAAGATAAATCTAAATAGTATTTAGCAAAATAAATTGCCATAGCACCGCGCATCATAAAGCCCATGGTGCTAACCACACAGCTCATTGCCAGTAACATTAATAAACGGTTACGTACGACAAGTTTAAACTGCTGCAAAAGATTAATTTGAATATTGGCAAAGCTAATGCGCTCTTTAACCGTTGCAAAGCAAAAACATAAACACAAAGCGGCGACACACGCCATAAACGCCATCACCCACTGATAACCGGACTGTAAATTACCCTGCATCCAACTAGACGTGGTAATAATGGGCACACATATCACAACAATTAATGCCGCTAATTTCGCTAAAAATAAACGAAAGCCACTGGCTGATAAGCGCTCGTTTCTATCTGCTGTCATCACACCTAAAATGGAAATATAAGGAATCGTGATCGCGGTAAACATTAACGAGAAAAAGCCATAACTCGCGTAAGCCCAAATCAGCTTACCCGTGTAAGACAAATCAGGCGTGGTAAAGGTCAGGACAATAGATATAGCAAACGGAATGGCTAACAGTACAAAGTAATGACGATAACGTCCCCAACGCGTTTGCCAGTTATCAGTTAAAAAACCCATAATAGGTGTTAGCAAGGCGTCAACAATTCGCACTGCAACAAACATAAAGCCTAAATCGACAGGATCAAGTTGATAGATATCCGTATAAAAGTAGGTGATCAACAACATCATGGAGGCGTATGCGACATTAATAGCAAAATCGCCAGCCCCATAGCCGATTTTTTCGCGGGTTTGCAATTCGCCAGCAGACGAGCCGTGTTCGACTTTCATATTTTCGCTGCGCCTCCTGATATTACAAATCACAATAATAAAATGATATTACTTTTTAAAGTATAAACAGTCACGTAATTTTTACGAATTAATTTTTATAATAATGATAAAAATTGCGGGGCGGTTTTATACTGCCCAATGGGTATATCAAATGAGATCGAGTTAGTGGGGATAAACCCCACCCTACAACATAGGAACAGCGCTTTGGTGGGGGTAAACCCCACACCCACACAAAAAGGCAATAAACCGCTATTGGCGTAACAAGCGCACACCATAAATTCCACCGGCCACTGAACCGGCATCGGCTTTAAACATTAACCGGTACTGCCCTTGGCTATTCGCCACTAAAGCACTTGGAATAGGGTAATCAACATCAACAAATTTATTGCCCTTGTCACCCTTAAGCGCGACGCTGGCAATTTTGATATCGTTCAACCAAATCGAGAAATTACGATGATTGTCTAAACCAAAATAACTAATTCGTAATACTTTTGCTTGTTGCTGTTTATCATTAAGTAAATAGCTAAACCATTTGTGCGCATGTCGCCAATGACGCCCCATATGCACACCCGCTTCTGAATGTTCACCTTGATAAAAGTGGTCTGATTCTGGTTGCTGTTCACCCGGTGCAACTTTATCAATAGTGATGGCATCAAGCTGGGCTTGCTTTGCCGCTTCACGTGCGGCACGATCCCTAAACAAGGCTAAGTCTTGCTTGCTGGTATTTGGCCAATACACTTGATAGCGCGCATCATGCAATTGATAAAAAGGGATTAAATACAAAGGATCATTTAGCGGATTAGATAATTGCTGTTCCGCTAAAAAGGTCAATGGTTGCCCCGCTACCGGTTTTAATTGTTCTACAAAACCTTGAGCATCATCCAAAATAACAGGTAACGCCTCAGGCGGACACATTTGGCCATTGGCGATATGCCCCATGCGACTGTCATCAGCCACAAAGTTTAATTGCTCATTAGGGAACGGATTAACCTTAGCAGCTAACACCAAAGGGCCATGAACAATAGCGTAATGGTCAACATTGCCCGGCATTGGCTCAGCTTTGGTTTGCATAGGCAAAGCAAAATCAACTACATCGCCATTATGCCAATGGCGCTCAATTGTCACATAACCTTTAGTTAGCGCAATTGACTGAACACTTTTGCCATTAACCTTAACTTGTAAAAGATTGCCTTTTAACCACGTTGGCTGGCGAATTTTTAAGGTAAATTGCCCACTACCGTTAATTTTTAATGACGATGAATCTTGCTGAGGAAACGCCGTGATCTGTTCAATACTCACCCCTAGCGTATCAAACTGTGCTTTTGCTGGCACAAACAAGTTAACCAACACATCATTGTTACTACCTAGCGCGAATACTAGTTCAGCATATTTACTGTGATTTTCGATACCCGACCCAACACAGCACCACATAGCTTGATGCACGTCAGAATAAACTCGATAGTGGCCAGGGCGCATAGAGGTAAAATACACCAAGCCACCATGTTCAGGGTGTTGCGAAGCCAAAATATGGTTATACATTGCCCGCTCGTAGTAGTCTAAATAACGTTGTTCTTGGGTTTGTAAAAACAACATTTTAGAAAGCTTAAGCATGTTGTAAGTATTGCAGGTTTCAGGACCTTCGGCATCCGTTACCATGGCATGAAAATCATCCAAGCCATGGAAGTGCTCTTTAACACTATTACCGCCAATGGCGGTACTTCTGTGATTAACAACCCTATCCCAAAAAAACTCAGCAGCTTGCTGCCACTCTGTATTTCCGGTCATTTCTGCCACGCGTTGAAAACCAATAATTTTCGGGATTTGCGTGTTGGCATGTAAGCCCGACAACTTGTCTTGTTGTTTGAGTAAAGGATCTAAAATACTGCGCTGCGAAAAGGATTTAGCTAAACGCAAGTAAGCCTTATCACCACTGATCGCATACATATCGACTAGCACCTCGTTCATGCCGCCGTATTCGGTGATCAACATGGTTTGAATTTGCGCTTCTGACAAGTTTTGGGTTAAATCTTTTAACCACTGGCCATAATTAATCAACAAGGTTTTCGCTTTTGCCAAACCCGCAATTTGATAGGCATCGCGTAAACCGGCAAACATTTTGTGCAAGTTATACCAAGGAACCCAGCGTTTGTTCATGGAGAACAAGTCGGCTTGAATATCGCCTTTTGCCACTTGTTGCCACATGGCTGCGCCGTCAGGAATACCGCCCAAATAACCGTTGCCATTAGCACGTTGCGCGCGCTCTAATTGCTGCAGCATATAATGCAAGCGCTCAAGCATACGCGCATCACTTGTCGCGGCATAAGCCAAACTTAAGGCCGTTAAATAATGGCCACCAATATGGCCATCTAAACCTGTGTTTTCCCAATTACCGTAACTAGCCGTTTTAATGGGTAACCCGGCTTCGCGTAAATAAGGCGCAAGTAGTTTATCGGGCTCTAACGCCAATAAGTAATCGAGGTTAGTGGTTTGCGCATGATGAAAATCACCGCCGGTTAGCTGTACTTTATGCAAAGGTAACGTCGTTAAACGACTTGCCCACGCTGGCGTGATAGCAAGCGCGACGATCAGCAAACACAATAAACTGACTTGCTTCATATTAACCTACCCGCTCACTAAATCTTCAAGATCAGCCGGTGTGCCAAATACAGGCTCACCTTGGGCATTCCAAGTGATCTTTTTAACAAAAGTATGACGATCTGGATTCCATAGCGGATCACCTTCAATTTCGGTGTAATTACGCGCATGAAACACCAACATATCGTGCTGACCACATTCAGATTTAGTAAAACTGTTATGCCCAGGACCGAACATTTTCGCCTCGCTAACCGTTTTAAATACAGGCGACTCAGTTTTTACCCAGTTAGCGGGTTCAAGTAAATCGGCATTCTCATCTATGCTCAATAAACCCATGCAGTAGTTTTCATCTGTCGCGCTGGCGGAGTAGCTAACAAAAATTTTACCATTGCCTTTCAGTACTGCAGGCCCTTCATTCACCCAAAAACCACGGATTTCCCAATCGAATTCAGGTTTACTGATCAAAACAGGTTTACCGCTAATTTCAGTAGGCGAAGCCATAGGTGCAATATACAAGTTTGAATTACCTGTGATCTCGTTCTCTTTTTGCGCCCATAAGTAATATAGTATACCTTTATGATAAAAAACCGTGGCATCTAAGCAGAAAGAATCGATACCTGTATCGATTTTTCCAACAAACTGCCAATCGCCAGTTGTCGGATCTGCATCGTCGCAACGCAACACATACATACGATGTTGGAACAAGCCATCGACAATCTCGCGGCTAGGAGCTGCTGCAAAATAAACGTACCAACTGCCGTCAACAAAATGTAATTCAGGCGCCCAGATCAACTCTGAATACTCACCTGTATCTGGCTTACACCAAGCAATACTCGGCTCGGCGTGTTTTAATTCAGCAATTGAGCGCGCTTTGCGGATCTCAATACAATCATAAGCAGGCACAGACGCCGTAAAATAATAATAGCCATCACTGTGCTTGAAAATGAAAGGATCAGCACGTTGTTCGATAAGTGGCTTAACTAAACTCATAAATACTCCAAAAATCACGCGATAAACTAAATAATCTCGCGCTTGTTAAGCTGGTGATTGATTCGATAAAGTTTTTAATTCCGGCTTTAAGCCTTCATAGTAGTCATCTGTGATCACATATTTATACATAATGAAACCAACCAAAGTATGGAAAGCACCTGGGATCACACACAACATTAAGGCAATGCCATACAAGGCTTGCGCGGTTTGTTGTTGGTCAGCTTGGTAGCCATAAAAAGCTAATAAAGTGCCAACTAACCAACCTGCGATCCCCATTCCGGCTTTTTGAAAAAACGTAATACCGCCATAGGCAATACCTGAAACTCGGTTGTTATTTTTGACCTCGCCATAGTCAACCGCTTCGGCGATAGCCGACCAAAACACAGGGGCATGTAAATCAACCACAAACGACAAAGCAAAATACAAAATAAGCGCTAAAACAAAGTCTCCAGGTTGCACGGCAAAAAACATCAGCACACTGATTGCGCCAACGGCTATTTGGCTAAAGCGGAACAATTTAACCTTGCAGTAAGACTTAGTAATATAGGTAGAAGCAACCATAGCTAAAATAGCTGCCCCAACTGAAATAGATAAAAACAACGACTGGAATTGCGCATCGCCACCTAAATAATACTTGGCGTAATACAAGGCAACGGCCGAGCGTACCGCGTAACCTATGGTGCCTAACAAACAAACACTGGCTAAAATCAGCCACTGATCATTGCGCATAAGTATTTTGATTTGTTGCAACAAGCTACGGTTATCAACCTGATGAGCAATACGCTCTTTAGTCGTTGCAAAACAAAACAACAACAGCGCCGTACCAATAAAGGCCATTAACCCCATAGCGGCTTGATAACCGGCTGCGGTATCACCCTGCCAAAACTCAGCATTGGCTAATAGCGGCACAACAATGGTCACTAAAAAGGCAGCAATTTTCGCACAAAACAAACGATAGCCATTGGCCGACAGGCGCTCTTTCGGATCATCCGTTAACACGCCAATTAATGAAATATAAGGAATTGTGACCCCAGTAAACATAATGGTAACGAAAATATAGGTCGCATAAGCCCAGACTAATTTCATGTTGTAATCGAAATCTGGTGTGCTAAAAGTCAAAAATACTGACAGGCCAAATGGCACCGACAAAAATAAGAAATACGGACGATAGCGCCCCCAACGGGTTTTAGTATGATCGGTAGCCAGCCCCATTAAAGGATCAGTAACCGCATCAAGCAATCGCACCACTAATAGCATGGTGGCTAAGTCTTCAGGCTTTAAGCCAAATACATCTGTGTAGAAAAAGGTCATGATCAAAAACATGGACGAAATCACCACATTGACCGACATGTCTCCGGCACCAAAGCCGATTTTTTCTAACTTGGTTAATTTAATTGAGCTCATTATTACTCTCTTTTCACCTAAAAAATGCGTCCTTGCCATCAGCACACACGATGATTGTCCTTAAGAAGAAACCACCACTTTTAAAACTAATCTAAAATTGACAGATCGCCATATTGATTAAGATAACATACCCTTTTAACAATTTAAACATATCGTAATACTTTTTAAATTATTTGTTTAAAAATAGCGGTTTTTTAGAAAAAATAGTTTACATATGCAAACTCCGAATCTATAAATACATATAGTATTACTAATAACCGATATTTTTAGCAAAACAGTTGAGTTTGATTATGAAACTACTTAAAAAAGCATCCCTAATAGCTGCACTCGCATTTACTAGTGTCGTCAGTGCCAAAAATCCATTATTTGACAATGTCTTTACGGCCGATCCCGCAGCCATGGTGCACGATGGCAAAGTTTACCTTTATACCGGTCACGACGAATCGCCTAGCAACAATGTATTTTTCCAAATGCATGACTGGCTACTATTCACCAGTGAAGACATGGTCAACTGGCAACAGCATGGCCCTATTATGCGCGCCGATGATTTTAAATGGGCCAAAGGCGATGCTTGGGCAGCGCATATGGTTGAGCGCAATGGCAAATTTTACTTTTACACGACAGTGCGCCATAAAGACGACAAACCTGGCTTTGCGGTTGGTGTAGCGGTTGCTGATACCCCATATGGCCCGTTTAAAGACGCCCGAGGCAGCGCGTTAATTACAGATGATATGACCAAGCACACGCCAAACGACTGGGATGATATTGATCCGGCGATCCATATTGAAGAGAATGGCGACGTTTATATGTTTTTTGGTAACTTAATGCCGAAATACGTCAAGCTTAAAGACAATATGATTGAGCTAGATGGTGAAATAAAAACTATCGACCTACCAAACTTTACCGAAGCATTATGGGTACATAAAAAAGACGATAACTACTATGTAACCTATGCTTGTGAATTCCCAGAAAAAATCTGTTATTCAATGAGTAAAAGCATTCATGGCCCATGGGTGTATAAAGGAATATTGAACGAATTAGCTGGCAACAGTGAAACTAATCACCAATCGGTCATTAGCTTTAAAGGAAAAGACTACTTTTTCTACCACACTGGCTCATTACCCCCTAAACCTGGCCAAGAAGCCGGCGGCCGTTTCCGCCGCTCTGTTGCAGTAGAAGAAATGCACTACAACCCAGACGGGTCAATTCAGCGCATTCATATGACTACCGAAGGCGTAACCGAGCCAGCAAAATAATTTTTTACTGGTAACCTGACCAACAAGGCTTGCATGTAATTTGATGCAAGCCTTTTTTAATTCGTAAAGCTAATATTTGGTATAGCTAGTTTCTCCTCAGCACTTCATCTGAACCCCAATAAAAACCTTTGTAGGTTGCGCCTTTAGGCCAATGGGTACGCTATACGACTCAGTTAAACTTGCCTTATCGGGCGTATCAATTGTTGGGTTGGTATTTGCCTATTATTACCTCATGTTTCAAACACCTTAAAGATACACAGACAAATACAACCCGCGTTACATTCGAATCAAGGTTTGCGCTGGTTAAGTCCGTGTTAGCGCAAACATCGGTGTTATGCAGATAAATCAGCACCTACAGGGATAAAGCTGCCCCTATGCCTGTTTAACAAAACCACAATAAAAACCTTTGTAGGTTGCGCCTTTAGGCCAATGGGTACGCTAAACAACACAGCTAAACCTGCCTTATCGGGCGTATCAATTGTTGGGTTGGTATTTGCCTATTATTACGTCATGTTCAAGCCTGTGAGATAAACAGACAAGAACAACCCGTGTAACATTCCAACAAAGGTTTGCGCTGGTTAAGTCCGTGTTAGCGCAAACATCGGTGTTATGCAGATAAATCTGCACCTACAGAGGTAATTATTGGTATGACTTTACATTCTTTTACGACACCACTTCTCAAAATTGACCTTAAGATTATTAGTGCATAAAATAACAATTATCACGTCCTAAGACGTTTTGGAGTCATTATGGTTGATATCAAAGCTACATTAACTGCTCGTAAAATTGCATTAAAGAAATCAAAACTAAAGTCAGGTTCTATCCAGCAGCCTGAAATTACAAAAGATTCAATTAGAACTTCTCTAAAATCTGCTGGCATTCTAAATGCAAAAGGGCAAGTTGTAACTTTAGTTAAAGTTGCTTGAAACCTGAATGTATGTTTCACCGAATCTTGTCGTAGGTTTTCACGGCTGTGACAGAAAGATCTTTAACTCTGTTGTCAAAGAAGGTGGTCATCTAGAATCCAGCGAGAATACCTATGATTGCCTCGGACATGGTAAGTATTTCTGGGAAGGAAGTTACGAACGAGCGCTTACTTGGGCAAAATCAAGCGACAAAATACAAGACCCTGCCGTAATAGGGGCATTTATTAAGCTTGGCAACTGTATTGACCTGCTAGATACAGAAGACTTATCAAAAGTTAAAGATACTTATGAAATTCTTTGCCTTGAATTCGATGCTCTTGGCCAAAAGTTACCGAAAAACAAAGTTCGCGTGGGTGATATTAGTTTTGTCAGGGAACTAGATTGCAAAGTTATTCTTAGGCTACAACAGCTAAACAATGAAGCGATTGCATCAGACCTTGAACTACCCGACATAAAAGGCCAAAACCTAAGAAAGGTACAAAATCACCCAGAATTTATAGATTCAGTTCGTGGAATGTTTCCTGAGGGTGGTGAATTGTATTCTGGCGCTGGTTTTAGAGATAGCAATCACATTCAGCTTTGTGTTGTTAATCCCAATTGTATTGTAGGGTACTTCGACCCTATCAGGCCAAATCCTTGGTTTAAGAAAGTCTAGGGCGTGTTGACGCCCTAATAAGAGTAAACATTAAAATTTTAACGTGAATACCCTTTATCTCTAAACCATTTTTAACTAATACTTAAACCAAGTATTCTTAACGTTGGCATATTGATGCAAAGCAAGTATCGATTTGTCTTTGCCCATACCTGACTGTTTAATACCGCCAAATGGGGCGGTTGCATCATCTTCACCCCAAGAATTAACATGCACGCTGCCGGCTTTGAGTTGATGCGCAACCCGATGCGCGCTTGAAAAATCATCGCTCCAGACACCCGCAGCTAAACCAAATATTGTATCGTTAGCCACAGCTACTGCTTCCTGTTCCGATGCCACTTTAATAATGGACAGTACCGGACCGAAAACTTCTTCGCGGGCAATTGTCATATCATTGCTAACATTGGTCAGAATAGTCGGTGCATAATAAGCGCCACCTGATACGGTATTTAACACTTTGCCGCCGACCAGTAACTCTGCGCCTTGCTCTATTGCCTGATCCACATAAGCTTGCACCCGAGATAAGTGTGCAATGCTATGTGAGGCACCCACTCGGCTGGTAATATCTAATGGATCTGCCGGTTGATAAATCTGTGCTTGCTCAAGAAGCAGTGGAATAAACTCATCAGCAATTTCGCTATCAATAATCAAACGCGACGCCGCAGAGCAAATTTGTCCTTGATTAAAAAACAAATGCCTTGCCAACGTTTGCGCCGCAAAAGGTAACTGGCGACAGCTTTTCAGCACAACAAATGGGCTTTTACCGCCACACTCTAAAGCAAGACGTTTCATATTCGATTGGCCTGCGTACTGCATGATTTTTTTACCGGTTTCTGTTGAGCCAGTAAAAAAGATCCCATCAATATCCATATGTAATGCCAACGCTTGGCCTGTACTACCGTCACCCGGTAACACATTAAACACACCAGGTGGAATACCTGCCTCAATCGCTAATTCAGCCAATTTAATCGCCGAGTAACAAGAACGATCTCCTGGCTTTAATATCACCGAATTACCCATTGCCAACGCGGGGCCAATTTTCCACGCGGCCATTATCATGGGGTAATTAAACGGCACAATACAAGTAACCACTCCCAATGGCTCATGCGTCACAGTTCCCATAGCGCCATCGCGTGCCGGTGAGCTGTAATCAAACACCTTATCTAACGCTTGGGCGTACCAACGTATACTTTCCGCACAAACTGGAATATCGTCATTCACTAAGTTTTCAATGCACTTGCCCATTTCTAAGCAGTCCATCAGCGCAAGCTCGGTGGTCGCAGCATCAATTAAGTCAGCAAACTTCAACAGTATTTTACGCCGCTGGCTAAAATCCAAACCACTCCAGCGCTTATCTTCAAACGCAGCACGGGCAACACTCACCGCGTGATCAACATCCGCTTGGCTGCCTATACCAACACTTGGCAAAGCACGGCCATCGACTGGACTCACTTTTTCAATTTGACGTGCAGACGTCACAGGGTAGGCATGGCCATCAATAACAGCCGTGGTATTGGGGTTAAAATCAGCCGCTAGCTGATGCCAGTTTGTGTTGTGCATGCGTATCTCTTTAAGAACTGAGCTTTTAATCGTCTTTTAAGTATTACTCATAATTGCCATTTTGAAAGGTGCCAGCCATTACTGGTTAAAGTACAGGTATGCACCTCACAAAAAAGATTACCGTAACACAAAGCTCTTTTTAATATTATTTTAATACTATAAAATAGTTTTCGAGATAGTAAAACCGCTTTATTGTCTCCTCATGACTAGAAATAAAACCAAAGCCACCGGTGGCAAATTTGCACCACCGGCACGGCTTTTTTATGAGTGTTTAAAGCCCACTCACATCACTTGTCGAAACATCGCAACTTGGGCTATTCCAAGCTTCACCATATTTAGTTGAAGAACTGCCTTTTTGCACGCCTTGATACTCTTCACATACCGGCGGATTACCTGAACCGTAATTTTTAATACGTAAGTTACGTATGGTCGCTTTATCGCCATAGTTACTGTTCACTCCAGCAATTGAGCCTATATCTGCGTCTATATTCACGTTTTCAATAATCAAATTGCGCGGGCCTCCGTTATTTGTGCAATTTCCGCATGAGCGCCATAGCTTGCCATGTTGACCATAAGCGGTAAAACCGCCAGTCACTATTGTGGTGCTATTTTTAGAGTTGTGCTGAAAAATTTTGTCAGGGTTGCCACCATAACCTGAGGTCGAGTTATACGCCGAGCCGCCCACTATGGTCATCGTTCCGCCTTCAGACTTGTTAGTCGCAGCATCTTCACATATATCATTCCATGTCACATCTGCTAATGTGCAGTTGCCACCGTTACAATGAATACCATCCGCACCACCTGACGCAGAAAGCTTAACATTACGCACTGACGAATTATACAAACTGATCACAGCGCCTTGGCTTTCGTCATCTCCACTACAACTCAAACCTATAGTCTTACCACCACAATCAACAAAAGTATGCAGCAACGATGCGCCCGCATAACATTCGCTGCTATCGCCTACCCGTAAAAAAGACCAAAGCTGACCAGCCCCACCCCAATACGAATACAGGCGAGCATCGGCTCCGGCATACATACTCATGCCCCATAGATCAATCGCTTTACCACTGAATTTAGAGATCATAGAAAAATGGCCGTCACCACGATCATCGATCCACCATCTTTGATTATCACCACCTAGGTAATCCCATTGGCGTAACTCTGCGCCATCGCCAGCGTTCCACTCCCATACATCCAGAGATTTACCGCTGTTTACATTAACAATTGAGTAAGTGCCGTCACCTAACGCCGTTACATCAAATTGTTGATTGCCATAACCTAAGGTATTCCAAGTCATGACATTAGCACCATTTTCTGTACTGAAGTTTTCAACATCCAGCGCATTACCATTGTGTTTAGAAACAATAACGTAGCGCCCAGACGATAGCGCCGCCAATGATTGACAGCTATATAAAATTAGAAACAGCGTAATGAATTTTTTAAACATAGTTTTCCCTTTGAAATAAGTTATTTTTCTTTCATGTTATGTAATGGACAAGACGCCCATCTTTTTGATCGTCACTAGCAAAAGCCAAGCTATTTACCTAATGATCAGCTTAATAATCAGAGATGATCATTTGCGATATTATCGTATTACTAAATAAAGTAAAACGACTTATATTAGGCGATTTAAAACTAATTTAACAATAAATATACATACCATATAACAATAAAAGCTATTTTATCGCCAGCCCAGATATTACGGCTGTTTGCCACTCGTCATCGCTAATTAACAACAAAAATGAGTGTTTAATTGGATTGACGAGTTGGCAAAGACAAATATACTTATTTGCGATGTCAACGCTTATTGCTGTTAAACAATAGTCAAAGCGATCAGCATCCTTGTTGTTACTTAAGGTACAAATCAAACAAATTTGCCACCGATAGCAATATAAAAAAAATAGAAACATAGACAAAGTAAAAAGCGAATAAAACACAATCAAAAACCAATAAATATTTCAAAGGAAACAATAATGAAAACCAGAAATTTATTTAAGTTAGCCACACTCAGCGGCGTTATGATGTCGGCACTTTACGCTAGTTCTACCATGGCTAGCGGCTTTCACACGCAAAATGGTGGCACAACAGGTGGCGCTGGTGGCCAAGTGGTTTATGCCACAACCGGTACTCAAATCCATGAAGCCTTATGTAACCGCGCTTCGAGTGACACACCTATCATTATTCACGTTGAAGGCACAATCAACCACGGCAATACCAGCAAGGTATCTGGCGATAGCTGTAATACCGCAGCCGATAAAATTGAAATTAAAGAAGTCAGTAATATTTCGATTATTGGGGTGGGCAACGGTGCTTTATTCGATCAGTTAGGTATTCATTTACGCGCAGCATCTAATATTATTATTCAAAACGTACATGTTCGAAACGTCAAAAAATCCGGTTCGCCTATTTCTAATGGCGGCGATGCTATCGGTATGGAAAGCGATGTTTTTAATGTATGGGTTGATCACGCAACGTTGGAAGCCAGTGGTGGTGAAAGCGCTGGCTACGATGCCCTATTTGACATGAAAGCCAATACAAAATACGTAACCCTGTCTTACAGTATTTTACGTAATTCAGGACGCGGCGGTTTAGTCGGCTCTAGCGACAGCGACGACAGCAATGGCCCAGTGACTTTCCACCACAACTTATATCAGAACATTGACTCTCGTACCCCATTACTGCGTCATGCCACCGCTCATGCTTATAACAACCATTATGTCAGTATTAATGAGTCTGGCATGAACCCTAGAATTGGCGGCGAGATGCGTGCCGAAAATAATTACTTTGAAGATTCTAAAGACGTGCTAGGTACGTTTTACACCAATGATATGGGCTACTGGCAAGTTTCAGGCAATATTTGGGACAATATTACATGGACAGACGACGCTAGCAAAAATCACCCAGCAGGCCCTAACCCAACTTCAACCACTTCGGTTAGCATTCCTTACAGCTATAGTTTAGATAACGCATCCTGCGTACCTAACATTGTTGCCGCCACAGCGGGCGCTAACAAGGGACTATTAACATCTGACGGTAGTTGCGGTACTACTGGTGGCGGTAACGACGGTTCAGGCAGTTCAAACAATGGTACAGTGAATGGCACTTACCGTATCACCCCTGTGCACAGTGGCAGCGCGCTAGACGTGGATTATTGTGGCAATACCAACGGCACCAACATTCACCAGTGGGGTTGGTTAAATAACGATTGTCAAAAATTCAATATCTCATCTGTGGATGGTATATGGCACCGTATTTCACCCGTTGTAGCACCAACTTTAGGCTTTGATGTTGACTCGTTATCGACTAGTGCCGGCGCGAACATTATGCTTTGGGACTACTGGGGCGGCGCGAATCAACAATTTAGATTCCAAAGCGCGGGTTCAGGTAAATGGCGCATCATCAACCGCAATAGTGAGTTATGTTTAGATGTTGCTGGAAACTCAGCCAATGCCGGTGCTAACTTGCATCAATGGACTTGTATTTCAGGCGCAGAAAATCAAATGTTTGAATTAACCCGCCAGTAAACAAACCGTTTGATATTAAACAGGGGCGATCTCACGCCCCTGTTTTTTTAGTCTGTGATTACTTTGTTATTATTATGTTATTCAGTAATTGGATAATAACTCAATGTTGCTGGCTTTAACCCTTGGCCGGTTACACGAATGTTGACGGCAGAACTGGATTGGTTCGATTGGATAACAGCCAGTAATTTACCACGAAAAGTCCGGCGTTTATTTTGCTTAAAACTCTCATTCGAACGGGGATCGGCATTGCCTAATGCCAGTAACTTAGCTCCGCCAGTTACACTTACCGTCAATGTTTGGTCATATTGCCAAAAATAGACAGGATTGCCCGACTGATCTAACAATTGAATTGGCACATAGCTAATATCATAGCCATCCGCCTTTAATGCTTTAGGTTCAGGTGAAATGGCAATTTGTTGTGGCTTTTCACTGCTGGTTAACGTCCAAGTTGCCTGCAGTTTTTTATCCTTGTCGTACCCTTTCGCCACTAATTGCCCAGGTTGATAAGTAACAGCGAATTTTGCTGTTAGCTGATCGTGTTCAGTTAAATATTTTGACGCTATCACTTGATTATTCAACACTAATTCAACGTACGGATGCTGTGTAAAAACTGACACGTTAAGCTTTTTGCCCTCAAAACCAGGCCATGTCCAATTTGGATGAATATCGGCATAGGTCCAATTTAAGTACCAATCCGCTTTAGGCTCAGGCTGTAAAGATAAGGTCGGCGACTCAACAAACATTGATATAGAATGTTGACCGGTTTGCCACAACACATCTCGATAGTATGCGGCGGGGCGTTTGTTGCCTAGCGCATCAATATCACCGCAATATGCCAGTGTCCAAGGGTAATCTGCTAGCCCTTGCCATTCGGGCGCGTAACCTGTCCAGCCGATAGAAGCTTCCCCTAAATAATCCCAGCCTGTCCAGACAAAGTCGCCAATTACAAATGGCTTATCTTTAACAAACTGCCAGTATTCATAAGCTTGATTAGGATAAGTTTCAGAGCCATACATGATTTGACTATAACCTTTAGCAAAATCATGTTGATAATTATGTGGCTGATAGTTGTAGCCAACCACATCAAACTGCGGCAATAACATTTTACCCGCATCACCCGAAATATTAGCGCCAATCGTAAAAGGACGCGACGTATCGAAACGTTTAGCATAGGCAATCAATTTAGCGGCGGTATCACGCCCTAACTCATTCCACTGCTCGGGAATTTCATTACCTAAACTCCACATGATGACACTCGGATGATTACGATCACGCTGCACAAAGCGTTTAAGATCGTGCTGCCATTCTTGTTGGAACACGGCAGCATAGCCATTTACGTGATCCCACTTTTTTTCATTCCAGCTATCAAATACCTCATTGATCACTAACAATCCATGCCGATCCGCCGCATCAAGAAAAGCACTAGACGGCGGGTTATGCGCACTGCGAACTGCATTGTAACCTGCAGCTAATATACGCTTAACCTTGCGTTCTTCCGCCACAGGATGCGCGGCTGCGCCAAGTAGATAATTATCATGATGAATATTCATACCTTTTAGCAGCATGGGCTGCTTGTTTAACAAAAAGCCTGTTTGGCTATTAAAGTCTAAAGTCCGAATACCGAAGGTCGTGGTTAAGCTGTCAACTGGCTTCTTGCCTAAGTATAGCGTTTGCTTTAATTGGTACAGATGAGGATCACTTGGCTGCCAGCGCTGCGGTTTATCAATCTGCACAGTCTTGGTCAGTTGAGTCGTTTTTGCTTTATCTAACGCAATATTGCGCTGCTCGCTCGCTATTAACCGTTCACCAATGTAAATCTGACTTTTCAAGCTTATCGATTTGGCTAGATCATTATTATGACGAAAATGCGCTTCAGCCTGCCTTGACCACGCCAACTCGTTAGCTATGTGCAATGTTGCTCGATGACTATCAGCTTGTTGAGTAACCACGGTAGCCGTATTCGGTACAAAATAAACATGACCATGTTGGCTTAATGTCACTTGGCGATAGATCCCTGAACCACTATACCAACGGCTATTTTTCTCTGGGTTATGCACCCTTACCGCCAACACATTGTTTTTATTTGCAACAATATAAGGCGTAATATCGACAGAAAACCCCGTATAACCATAGGTTTGTTGATAAGCTAATTGACCATTCACAAACACTTGCGGTTGCATATACACCCCATCAAAGTGCACAAAATACTGCTGTTCGGCATTCAATGGTGGCAGGTGCTTACGGTACCAACCAACTCCCCCAACACTGTAACCCGTATCGTATTTATCTTGTGATTGCGCTGAGAATGGGCTGGTCGTACCGGGTATGTCTTCAATCGACCAATCATGAGGAATAGATAATTGTCGCCATTGACTGTCGTCAAAATTAGCTAAAGCAAATGCCGGATTATCGCCGAGTTGAAAACGCCAATCGACATTAAGCGGTTGGCTTGCCAGCAAAGGACAAGATCCAATAATCAATAAAAAATGAAACCGTAAAATAATACGCAGCAACTTGGTTAACATATCAACACCCATCGATAACAAAAACACAGGGTAACAAAATTACCCTAAAAGGCAATTTAAATACCTTTGTTTTAATTAGCAACCGCTCACCCGTTAACATAATCTATTAAACTTACACTCGATTTGCGGATGTAAAACCCTGCCACCAAAATAGGGTTGTATAATAGGGCTGGCTTTATGCTAGCTAATCCAGTGTATTAAATTAGCGCTCGAATTACGGGTATAAAACCTTCCCTACAAAGTACACAGCTTTAGATATCAAGCTGCTTTTTACGTTGCTCAAATACCTTCAATATCTCGTTTGCTGTCGATTTTGTAAGCCCAGCATTAGAAAAAATTGCCTGAGCATTGCTCAGAACAGCTAATATCTCATCAGCCATTTGTCGCACAGCTTTTAATTTAATTCCGGCATGTCTTGCCATGACATCCAAGCTGTTTTTCGAAGGTACTACACCGTTACCGTCAAACGAAGTCATATGTTGTCCATATGGTGAAGGTGAATAGATAACGTCATAAAATGGAGATAGTGTCCAATCGCCGTTGTCTGAACATAAAAACGCAAAATTCTTTGCGTGATCATCTTGGTTACTAATAAGGTAATTAAATAGCGCACGTTTAATTAACTTTTCAGCCTCTTTAGCGCCGCACATCACTTGTGTCGCTTTTACCAAGTCGACATAGTCGAGCGAAGGTTCTCGAAAAGGTGCATCTAACAGGCCACTTGCAGAAATCATGTGAAGTCGGCCATTGCTATTACTTCCAACACAATCAAACCTATCTTGACGCAACCAATATCGGCCGCTCCCTGCATCAAACAAGTCAAATACAGGTGTTTCGATGCCACAGGCATTGGCTAATTGCATGCAACAGAATTCAACAAGGCTTTCCTCGTGCTTCAAATCGAATTTTTCAGAAGTCAGCTTGATAATGCAATGCTTGCCAACAGCGTCTCTTTTAGTGGTATAAGTTCCATCCGCCAGTATTGTCGCGTTTATTTTTGGTCTGGCACCACCAGAGCCACCGGCATTCATTAGATGCTCAACAAATTCCGTTTCAACACCTTCAAATTCTTCTACCGCTTGTTGACCGAGTTTTTGGATCGTATAACTTTGTTCAAACTCTTGCTCTGTAAGATGAAGTTCAGGCTCATAGTAAAGCGCGCCTAAACAATTACTTCCAATGTATGACAAACGCTCCAACTGAGACACAGTCTTCGGATTGATGTCGTTTTTACGAAAAATCCGATCCATCAAGTACAAGCCCCAGCCGTCGGGTAAGCTATCGGCAAACACGCCATGTAATTTCTTATGCGGTGTTAGTGGTGCTTTTTGAAGGCCGTCATTAAATTCAAGAGTAAAAGGCGCAATAGAAGTGGCATAGTGCTCAAGGTAATGTTCATTGTATTGAAAAAAGATACCTTGGTTATTTTCTGCGAGCTCACCAATATTAATCGATGAGCCATCAGATAGACGTCGTTTTACTAAAAGCTTATGGTTTAGCATGTGACTTTAAAACCTCATCAATACTCTTGGGTGATACTTCCAATTCAGTGAGCAATTTCACTTTTTTGAGTTGCGCCACTGCCGCATATAACATGAGAAACTGCCTAAGAGATATTTCGCCTGTCGCTTCAAACTTACGGATGGTGCTATCTGGTACGCCAGACTTGTCGACCAAAGCCTTCACACTCAATTTTTTTTGCTTACGCATCTGCCGAATAAACTGACTTAGCTCTAGTTGTAAGTCAAAAGGGGTATAAATATCTAACATAGCCACCTCTATATAATTGCTACAATAATAGCATATCAAGGTTATAAATCGACACTTTTGCTACAATGATAGCAATTTAGTTACTCATGGATTGTCTTGTAGAAATGACTCCATGCTAGCTAACCCTGTGTATTAAACTGGCACTCGATTTGCGGGTGTAAAACCCTGCCTACAAGATACGAACACAAACTGTGATAACTGATCGTTAAACGCTAAACACAAAAAAGCCGATCTAGGATCGGCTTTTTCAACAGGTTTAAATGTTACTCAGGATTAGAATGAGTATTTCATACCAAAACCAAATAAGCGTGAATAAACAGCTGAACCAAAGTTAAAGGTATTCTCGTTACCTTCACCATAATAATCTTGGTATTTGTCGTCTAATATGTTTCGCGCATCAATTGAGATAGATAGGTTTTCATTAACATCATAGTTAAATTGAAAATCTAAACTTTGCTCAGGTCGCTTCCAAAACTGTCTTGGGTTAGCAAACGATGCCCCTTCAAGTCCAGAGAAAAACTCTTCACGCCAAACATAAGATAAACGCACATCAAAGTTACCTTTATCGTAAATACCCACAACGCTGTACGAGCTATCTGAAACACCTGACATATTGGTTTCAATGACGCGTGCAACAGAGCCATCTGCGTTAAAGTCTTTCGTTTGTTGCGAAGATTCTAATGCAGTGTAGCTAGCTTGTACGCCTAACCCATCTAATACATCGGGTAAATCAGTTGGGAAGTAAATTAACCCGACCTCGACACCTGATAACTCACCATTTGATGCATTAACTGGCGCACCTAAGATGAAATCAATTTCTTCTTCACGGGTTTCACTATACCTGCGAACCGTTTTTGAACCGCCAATAACTAAGCCTTCAACTTCACGTTTGAATACCGCACCGTATAGTGAACTTCCCTCGGAAAAGTACCACTCTAAGGATACGTCATAGTTAGACGATGTCGTCGGTTGTAGATCAGGGTTACCACCATTACCAGTACCGTATGATACACCCTCAGTTAACGGCTCAAACCAAAACTGCAGTGGGCTTAAGTCAGCATAATTCGGCATACGTAACGTTTCGGTATAAGCGACACGCGCTTGAACATCGGCAGTCACATTCCAGTTTAATGAGAAGCTAGGCATAAACTCTTTCGCTTCTGCCTGACCTGTTGCATATTCACCTTCGAAGTTCCAGAATTGCATATCTTGCTCATAGCTCACATAACGTGCGCCAATTTCACCGGTAATGTCATCACCCAAACGGTATTTAACCGTGGCATAGGCCGCTGAAGCCGTTTCATCAATATCCATGGTCGTAATTTCAGCTTCACGCTCATAACCTAAAATATTGCGAACACGATCAGCATTATCCAACATGTATAAACCATTCGCAGAAACAAAGCTGTCAAACGTATCGGCTCGACCAAACATATAATTGTCTACACGATAAAAGTAGTCAGATACTGTGCCATTAGCACCGGCATCAACTAATGCTTCAGCAAACTCAACCGCTGTCATCGCACTTGGCGTTGCACTTTGCTCACGGCCATAGTTTTGCGCACCACGTTGCTCTGCTTTAATACCGAATTTAATATATTCAATATTATCGAAATCCGGTGTCCACTCTGTATCTAACGTAAACGTTAATGCATCACCTTTATTACCGCCGCTATTGTCGTAAAGCGTACCCGCATTCCAGTTAGCAAACTCAGCGAGGTCAGATTCGTCAACACTTGTCGATGGGTCATCCCAAAATGAAATACCGACCACACCATCTTTGTCGTTAAAATCAATATCTAAACCATAAGCCTGGCGATCAAAGCGTTGTGCAAAAAACTCGCTATGAAATTCACTGGTTTGATGGATCAACTCAGCTTTAACCACTAACTCATCACTAGGTGCCCATTTAGTCCCAAACGCCACTAAATAGCTATCGGTTTTACCTGTCGATGCATCACCTGATTGGAAGCCATTTGGCGCGTACACTTGACGCTCTTTAACAATGTTAGTGCCTGCAAATACAGTCGGTGTGTCAATTTTCACATTACCGTTGTTACCATCACTTTCAAAAGTGTTGGTAAACCACATTGAGTTTTGAAGCTCTTGACGATAACCCGTATAAAAACCTTCAAGTAAAAACTCTAACTCGTCACTTGGCGCAAACTGTAATGACACACTGGCACCGGTACGCTCACGAGTGGCTTCACCAACACGACCGAAAGCCGCATCGCGCCCTAACAAATATTCAACTTGCTCGTCACCCACAGTTAATGTTGAGCCAGCAGCAGAAGGTAAACCTTCGGTTAAACCCGAGGTCCAGTAACCTAATGCTGAACCGAAGTTCATAATTTTATAAGGTTGATGATTTGATGGTGGGTTAGCCGTAAAAAATGGAAATGCCGCACCCGCAATAATATCGTCATCTCGAAAAACCTTTTCAACATAAGAAAGGTTAACCAAGGCACCAAATTCACCAAAGTCAGTTTCCCAGCGGTTACTGGTTAATGCACTTAAATTGGTGTCGATATCTTCCGCTTGGTCATCATAAGTACCACGAGCGGCTAATACCACTTTAGAGCCATCAAAGTTAAAGGGTCTGTGGGTTTTAACGTCGATTGAACCGGCAATACCACGCTCGTTTTGACTGGCTGAACGGGTTTTATACACATCAACCGTCGACAATAAACTGGCTGGAATGTCTTGTAAGGCAACCGCTCGGCCTGAACCTGTAAATACATCACGACCGTTAACTGTGGTATGAACATCATTTAAACCACGAATTGAAATTTCGCTAATTTCACCGCCGCCGCGACCGGTAACCTGAACACCTGTTACCCGTTGTAGTGCTTCAACTACGTTGTTATCTGGGAACTTACCTATATCTTCAGCCACGATGGAATCGACAATTTGCTCGGCAAAGCGCTTGTTGTTTAAGGCTTTGTTTAAGCTGCCACGTATACCTGAAATTTGAATCACTTCGACTTCTTCGTCAGCCTCGCTAGCATCAGCTTCTGCTGCTATTGCTTGTTGGCTGGCTAAAGCAATTGCCGTCGCCACGGCACTATTAATTAATGAACGTTTAAACATAATTTTGATCCTGAATTCTGTCGCTGATAAGTTGCCTTATCAGGGCTAAACCAAATTTGGGCAAAGTTTGGGAGTGACTTAAGTCACTCCCGCTCACTTAAGGGTTATTGCGCACTACCGGCGGCATATAACGCTTGAACTAAATCTGCGCCAATTGGATCGCTATAGATTTTAAGTTCATCAATTGCACCGTTGAACGGTGTATCCCAGTGGTTAACACCTAAACCAAAGTAGGTTGTTTGGCCTGCACCAAATACATTTGGATAGTTTTCGCCGCTAAACTCAACTTGACCATTGATGTATAGCGTGACCGCTCCGTTATCAACCGTAAAGGTGATATGCGACCATTCTTGTGCTGGAATTTGGCCACTAGCCGGATCCGCATCGTACCAAGCGGTACCAGACCATAAGCGCGTTACATTGCCATCACCCCATGCTGGTACAAAGCTGACCCAACTTGACGTATTAGCCGCACCAAAGAATGAAGTACTAAAGCCAGTGAAGGCATCCGGACGGATCCAGAAAGACACAGAATATTGATAAGTACCGATTAGGTTATCCGGTAAACGAACACCATTAGTGCCATCTAATTTAAGCGCTTGCCCTATCACACCATCAACATATTCAACTGAGCCACCTAATGCATCAATAAAGCCATCTGTCGGTTGGCCTTCGCCATACAAGTTGTTGGCAGACATTAAGTCACCATCAAAACTAAATTCAGCCGGTGCTTTTGATTTCACTGTCACTTCAAACGTTTTTGTATCAATACTACCTTGGAAGTTGATAGTTGCCGTTAAAGTCACTGTTGCATCTGCTGATGTTGGGCCAGGTTGAGTGACCTCAGCCATACCATTAACCACTTTAATCACAGCTTCGTTATCGGATGTCCAGCTAATGCCTGACACAAATGGACCAACACGTGGTAGTTCAAAGCTATCTCTTACCGCATCTGTGTTTGGTAAAATTAAGCCATCTTTAACAAATGCTGAGAATTGCGCCGGATCGGTCAAATTGTTAATGGCCGCCGCGTTAATATCTAATGCGGTTAGGGCGTAGTCGTAGACCAATACTTCATCCACTTCCCCGATAAATGGTTTATCCCACGCGTTAACACCAAATGCCATTACGCCTTCATCAGTGATGTTAGAGAAATAATCTGGTAATCCAGATAAACTCGAAACTTGTTCACCATTTAAGTACACATCAACTTCACCATTATCCACAGCAAAGGCAACATGTACCCATTCCATTGGCGTTAATGTACGACCCGTTGCGCCGTCATACCAAGCATCGATGTTGTCTTCAGGAACAATATTGTGGCTCCAAAAATGAACTTGTCCGTCCCAGTTTGCTGGCAACAAATTAATCCAACGATTATAGGTATCGTTTTCAGCCGCAAAGAATGAAGGTGTAAAGTTATTGATCTCATTGGGTTTCATCCAATATGAAACCGTATATTGGTAACTATTAAGCAAATTGTTAGGGAAGCGTATGCCATTTGTACCATCTAACGACAAGGCGCGACCGGCTTTACCATCAGCATAGCCAACAGTTCCGGTATTAAACGGACGATCACCAGTGCCTGTTGCCATTTTACTGCTATCAACACTGTCGTTAAGGTTATCTTCAAAACGATAATGAGCTACCGCATTTTTAAATGCAGGACGAGCTTGTAATAAGATCTCAAAATCTTTAGTTACACTTTGGCCATTTAACGTCAAGGTCGCCGTTAAATTAATGGTTTTGTTACCACGATCGGGGGTTGGAATAAATACTGAACCATCTGAGCCAATATAATATTCATCACTGCTTTGCCAATTGATTTGCGTACCATCTTTACCTAACACCGGCAATGTAAAATCAAGATCAGACACTGTCAGTTCTGCAGGTAAAACCAGAGCTGTTTGCACTTCACTCAACGTCGTCGCCGTTGCAGTAATTGGGTTAACATGACTTGCAAATACTGTTGCACCGTCGTTAGCAATCGCACTGATCACAGGCACCATTTTGTTACGCACGCCATCAAACTGCCACTTAACCACACCGACATAGGTGCCAGAAGCTAATTCTAGTTTGATGTTTTCTGGATCTAATAAATACCAAGCCCCAGGATCGCTGCCGGTTACCGTATGGTCAGTATTAAGCGCAATATGAGTTGAGCGTATTGCGAAATTGTTAACTCCGATACCTTGGTTAATAAATTTGTAGTAACCATAAATATCATCCTTGGCCACAACATTGTCACCTGTGGTTGGCACATAGCGTTGTGGTGATGCCACTAACCAACCGTCACGCGTAATAAACATTTCGTGCGTACGCACTGCATGCGCTTCAGGGTGATCATAAGGTGTTGAAGTTTGCGGGAAGCGCGTATGGGTAACCAGTAAATGTTTGCCGCTAGCTTCGTCATACATTGCTGAGTTATGGCCAGGTGCTTGATAACCCCAAGCGGCAAACTCGTCACCTAATTCTTGAGTATATTCAAAGCCGCCCATTAATTTTGCGCCCACTTCTAAGGTGCCAGTTACGGTTGATACATCAACGCCTGCTGGATCATAGTATGGCCCTTGTGGATTTTTAGAACGCGCGACACGCATGTTGTAGCCGCCGTTAACATCAAATCCGGCGACTGACCACATTAGGTAATAATAATCGGCTTCAGGGCTATAAAAAACAAAAGCACCTTCCATTGCACGGAAATCGCCACCAACAAGGTGAGTACCATAGCCTTGTCCCGACTCTGGCTTACCTGTGGTTTCATCTAAGGCTAATACAAAAATACCGCCCGAGTATGAACCGTAAACCATCCATAAGTTGTCGTCTTTATCATAAAACGCCGTAGGGTCAATCGCATTAGGATCAACATGACCATGCCAAGTAGTTTGACCGTTATCTAATGGGTAATCAGCAAATTCAGGGAAAACCGTTTGCATTTCATAAGTCGGTTGGCCGTCGCCGTCCAACACAGGGTTACCATCAGCATCAACAATGGCAATTGGATCGCCGTTACCATCTAATACTTTTTGTTGTTCACTGCGATAACCAGAACGTAAAAACACACCTTTATCGACATAAGGGCCTTCAATGTTATCAGCTTCAGCTAAACCTAAGTACGAGCGATTCCAACACACTTCGTCCACTACATCTGGCGTATCTGGATTGTCTTGCGCACAATGGTTGTAATAAAACCAATATTTACCATTTGGCGCTTTAATAACGTTAGCAGCCCAGTTACCAGTAAAGCCGTCAGTCCATGCAATACCCTCTGCAAATTCACTGCTATAGGTATTAAACAAGCTACTTTCATCAACTAAATGGTTAGCACTTAGCGTAGAGATATAATCCCAGCTGATGAGATCGGTTGATTTAGCCGCGGCTAAATGTGAACCGAAAATATAATAAGTGTCGCCATCTTTAACGACTGATGGATCATGAACGCCAATATCGGCGACGCTAGCAAAGTCAACGGTGCTAACTTCACTTGGAGTTGAGGCTTCTTTTGTAATTTCAGGCGCTGTGGTGGTGGTAGGTGTGTTGCCATCACCCGTACCGCAGCTTGCTAACGCAATCAAACTTGATATAGCCAGCGCTAGTTTTGTTGTCTTCATGTGTGTCCTCGCAATTTAATACTTACAGTTTAGTGCTGAGAAGAAATTTTGCATATAAACCAGACTTTGATTTAACGCATACGGTAATTTAATAATACTTTTTAAATAATGTCAAAAAAATAACCAAAGTAAATTAAATGTTATTAGCTGTGGCTATTTTTGTAATTTTAAATAATAAAACAAACTAAAAATAAGCGTAAACTAACCACCACAAAACATAAAAACACCATAAACACCTGTTTTTAAAGGTTTTTATTAGTTGACACCTAGTCTCGTATTAGATACTAGCTTTTGCTTACATTCATTAACAAACCCTATTATCCCGTCAGGTGAAAAATAATTTAAAAAATCGCAATTGACCATAAAGTAATACTTTATATAGACTTTAAGCGTGATCTAGGATCACTCAACACAAATAAAACAACAAATTACTAACAGATTTCAAAGAGGTCTTTATGCGATCATTTTTAAGCCAATCAATTAAACTAGCACTGATCAGTGGCGGTTTAATCTCAAGTACTGCTTTAGCCCTGAGTAATGGTACCTATGTGCTAAAAAATAACTTCAGTAATAAAGTGATGGACGTGGCTAGCCGTTCAACTGCAGATGGCGCCAATATTATTCAATATCAACCAACCGGCGGTACTAACCAGCTTTGGGATGTAACCCATGTCGGCAACAACCGTTACGCCATTGTGTCTGTGCATAGTGGCAAAGCACTAGAGGTATTTAATTTTGATGCCTCAGACGGCGCCAATATTGTGCAATGGGCTTACTGGGGTGGCGACACCCAACTGTGGCAACTGGATGATTTGAATAACGGTTATTATGGCCTGATTAATCAATATTCAGGTAAAGCAGCTGAAGTCTTTAATTTTGACGCCAATAACGGAGCCAACATTGGCCAGTGGACATATTGGGCTGGTGCACCACAGCAATGGGCATTTGAGCCCGCAAGCTATGCTGATCCTACGTTAGCCAGCTCGCAATTTACTGACATCTCAGTGCATGATCCGTCAATCTTCGCACATAATGTTAATGGCCAAACCACCTATTATATTTTTGGCTCTTTTGCTGCATCTGCCAAATCTAACGATCTGATGAATTGGACATCAGTATCTGACGGGGTGGATAACAATAACCCATTGTTTGGTTACAACATTACTAATGAACTCGCAGAAGGCTTTGCTTGGACCGGTGATAACACAGCACTGTGGGCCGCTGATGTTGTTCAGCTTAGTACGGGGCAATTTGCTTACTATTACAACCAAAGTTTAATGACAGAACCACGCGGCTATACGGGTGTCGCCACCAGTTGGAATATAGAAGGCGCCTACTCCAATACCGGCCTAATATTAAAATCTGGCATGTGGGGCCAAGAAAGTGAAAACCCAGGAGAGATTTACGATCCTACCATTCACCCTAATGCCGTTGATCCTCATGCCTTTTATGACAAAGACGGCAAAATGTGGTTAGTCTATGGCTCGTATTCGGGGGGTATTTTCATATTAGAAGCCAATCCGGCCACAGGTAAACCTTATGCTGGCCAAGGGTATGGAACTCACTTATTAGGCGGTGATCATAGCCATATTGAAGGCGCGTTTATCCAATACAGTCCTGAGTCTGGCTATTATTATATGTTTGTTTCCTTTGGCGGTTTAGCGTCAGATGGCGGTTACAACGTTCGTGTTGCGCGCGCCACATCGCCTAATGGCCCATATTACGACGCACAAGGCAATAACATGGCTAATGTGCGAGGCGATCGTTCTGCAATCGCCCCGTATGGCGTTAAATTAATGGGTGGCTTTGAATTTGCTGGTGACTATGGCTATTTGGCACCCGGTCACCAATCCAGTGTTTACAAGCCAGAAACTGGTCAATATTTCTTAGTTTTCCATACTCGTTTTCCAAATAGCGGCGAGTTCCATCAAGTCCGCGTACACGAAATGTTTATAAATTCAGATGGATGGCCTGTTGTCGCCCCACAAAGATACGCCGCACTTAACGGCGAAAATATCGTTGATTTGTACGATATGGTAGGCAGCTATAAATTTGTTAATCATGAAAAGGATATCAATACATCGGCAAAACAATCGGTCAATATACAGCTCAATGCCGATGGTACTGTGTCAGGCAATCACTCAGGCACTTGGTGGTTGCAAAGCAGCAACAAGTTCCATATTTCCTTAAATGGGCTCGGCAGCTTTAATGGCGTAGCCAGTTGGCAATATAACGCCACGAGCAATCAGCTTGTTCCGACTTTTAGCGCTTTGTCTAACCAAGGGGTAGCTGTTTGGGGGACTAAATAACCAAATAGCACAGCTTATTTAATGCGGGCAGGAAGCCCGCTAATTTAATATTAATAAGCGAAAGCCTTTCAGTTTCATTTTGATGATTAGGTTTGTGGGTGAGACTTTAGTCCAATGCCATTAAGTTAACGATTTTTGGTAGAAACTATGAAGGACAGTATATCGACTAACCTTAAGGTGACAAAACCAAAAAAGGTGAATAAAGATGAATACTGTCCTTCAAGATAAAGATAACGCAAATTCAAATATTTTGTACCTTGCTTTTGAATTAAGTGCAAAAAGCTGGAAGCTAGGATTTAGTAATAAAGTTAAGCTCAGACAGAAAACGATTGATGCTGGTGATTGGAATAGCCTACTTGCAGAAATTGAACTGGCAAAAGAAAAACTAAAATGCACACCAGACTGTCCGGTTTTTAGCTGTTACGAAGCGGGTCGAGATGGGTTTTGGATACACAGAGCATTGGAAAAAGAAAATATCACCAATTATGTGATTGACTCAGCCGCTATTGAAGTGAATCGGCGTCAACGCCAAGTCAAAAGTGATGGTGTGGACGTAAAAGCCTTAAACAGACTACTCATTCGTTATTGTTCAGGTGATTTGACGGCAATGAGGCCTGTTAGAGTCCCGACTATTGAGCAAGAAGATAAACGACGATTACAACGCGAACGAGGGCGATTAATCGAAGAGCGAGGGGCGCATTCAACAAGGATAAAATCTTTACTTTTTCTGCATGGCATACGGCTAGCAAACATAAAAGATTTAAAAACATTACTGCCTAAACTTAAAGGCGCCGTCACGGGGTATGACATTCCAGTTGATACGAAGAACGAATTACAACGCGAATACGAGCGCTATGTCATGGTAGATAATCAAGTGAAAGAACTTGAAGCGTTACAAAAAGAGCGAGTTACCCAAGCCCAAGACGGCAGTATGGAAAAACAGATAGAGCAAATGATGCAACTCAAAGCCGTAGGATGGCAAACCAGTTGGTACTTAGTTGCAGAATTTTTTAGCTGGCGAGATTTCAAAAACGCTAAGCAAGTGGGGAGTTGTGCGGGATTAACTCCAACACCTTATGACAGCGGAGACAGCCAACGCGAACAGGGAATAAGTAAAGCAGGCAATAAGCGGGTGCGCAAGGTCATGATAGAGTTTGCTTGGCTGTGGTTACGTTACCAAAAAGGCAGCAAATTAAGTCAATGGTTTAAGGAGCGCTTTGACAAAGGCAGCAAGCGGATGCGAAGAGTGGGAATAGTCGCGCTCGCGAGAAAATTATTAGTGGCTCTGTGGCGTTACCTTGAGCATGGTGTTATTCCCGAGGGTGCACAATTAACGGAAGGTTAATTGCACAGAGGCAGTCACAAATGACAACAAACACATAAGGAATTAACGTTAACGATTGTGAGAAGGTGCTCGTGCCCAACCTTGGTAAGCCAAGCTTGACCGTTTTTGTAGAAGGGGCACCTTCAACCAGATTTCACTGCACATACGAATGCAGTTTGAGGTAGCCAGCTTAGGGCTGGAACGGATAGAAGGTGGTTGCGCTCACACTTGATGTTGAGTAGCACGAATAAATTAATCTGGGCAATTGATTAACTTCAAAAATGGGAAAAAGCTTATGGTTTGAAGAAAGAGCATAAGAGATTTTTATAAATTAAAGGTTGGGTATTGACTTCCTGTCCTTCATAGAAGGTTGGGCTGAAGGATGAAGCCCAACAAAAACGTGGCTTGTGTTGGGCTTCGCAAGCTCAGCGCTAACCAACGTTAATTTAAGAAAAAGTGAATGCTTGGAGCCAAAATATGGTAAAATAAGTACTTAATAATTCGATGATTTTTTTGAAAAAAACGGTTGATCTAATGACACTTATCCCGCAAGAAAATTGTTCAAAATATAGCCAATCTGATAAACAACCCTGAGTTTATTGCTCGTTATAAGTCTTCTCCTAAAGATTTTACTCGTAATCGTTCGTTAACCTTCAGTCACCTTGTCTCTTTTCTACTGAATTTTGTAAAAGGCTCTGCTGCACAAGAGCTCGATAACTTTTTTGATATCATTGAGCAAATCAATGGTACTTATTCTCACGTAACCGCTTCGGCTTTCACACAAGCAAGAAAAAAGCTCGACCCCTCGGTGTTCGTTGAATTAAACCGCGTGTTAGTTAACCAATATAGTCAACATTGCCGTCAGCGGTGGCATGGGTTTCGCTTACTCGCTGTTGATGGCTCAACCGTCAATCTCCCTGCAACAAAGGCACTGAAAGCCCATTACAATCCAACAGATGAAAGTCGAAAGAGACCCTTAGCCCGCTTGTCTCAGCTATACGATATCAGCCACCGAATGACGATTGACGCATGTATTGAGGGACATCATACAGATGAACGTACGATGGCTTTGTCACATTTACCGCATACTCAGCAAGGTGATTTGGTCATCTATGATAGAGGTTACCCAGCGTTCTATATGTTTGCTTATCATCGTCATATCGGTGTCGATTTTTGTATGCGGACGCTTTCCAACTATAACGTTCAAGTTCAAAACTTCATTCAATCTGATGAGAAAGAAGAAATGGTTGAATTACACCCGAATCGGTTTGCCATCCAGCGTTGTAAGGAGTTAGGGGTATCAATAGCACCGCTTAAGGTTAGATTAGTCAGAGTGCCACTATCAAGTGGTGAAACGGAGGTGTTAATGACGTCAGTCGATGCAGACAGATTGTCTTATGAAGAATTTCAACCCTTATATCACAAGCGTTGGGGTGTTGAAGAAGATTACAAAATCATGAAAAGTCGACTTCAAATCGAGCAATTCTCTGGGAAGTCACAGGTCGCTATCGAGCAAGACTTCTACGCAAAAGTCTTAAGTAAAAATATTACCAGCCTTTTCGTCAACGAAGCGCAGAGTACGATTGATGAAACATTAGCGCATCGCAAGCGGCGCTATCAAATTAATTTTACAGCGGCCCTTAGCGTAATGAAGCAAAACATAATTGAGCTTCTTCAACTAAAAGACATCACGTTGAAGATAAACAAACTAATATCTAAAATGCTCCGGCATACCAACGCAATCAGACCAGGCCGTTCTTTTGTTAGAAACGTGAAATTGGGTGCCAAGCATCATATGAATTATAAGCGGCCTAACTAAGCAAAGGCTTAACTTAATGACATTGGACTTTAGTCTTACTCTTTTGGGTTGGCTCGTTTGCTGGCTTTGTAAGCATAAATGGTATCTACTGGGATGGTGAGGTTGGCAGGCTCTGCAAGCATAAATGCTCGCCTTGTATCTCTCTGTGATAGGTGTTTAGCTAGCACTTATCACATCGGGAAGCCAGTGAAGTATGTTGCTCGTCTTATCAGAAAATGATGTTTTGTAGATTATACCCTGGCTTCCTAACCTCCATAAAACTGAATGGTATCCAAGCGCTTGACGCTGCATGTACAAGGGGAGTAAATAGAGATGAAGGCTTTTACAGGCATTGATGTTAGTAAAGATAAATTAGACGTGTGTTGGCTTCGTGATGTCACCACAAATAAAAAGAAAACAAAGGTGTTAAAAAACACCTCTAAAGGCCATGAAGCATTAGCCGAATGGTTACTTAAAAATACAGGTTTAACACCTCAAGAGATTGTTATCACCGTTGAACCAACCGGTGTTTATAGTGAACCCTTGATGTATTTTTTACATGCAAAAGGCTTTATTTTACAACAAGCTAATCCTGGTAAAGCATACAAGTATGCTCAGGCCTTAGATTTGGTTCACAAGACAGATAAATCAGACTCGATAATGCTAGCGAGGTATGGCCACGACAGACAGTATTCTTTATCTCATTGGCAGCCAGAGACCAAGGAATTCAGGGAGTTAAGAGCTATGTTGCGCCGATTGGAAGCACTAGAGAAAGATTTACAACGAGAAGAAAATCGATTTGAAGCGGCTGATTTTTCAAGTGCATCAAAACGTGTAATTGAATCATTAGAAAACATGATTTCAGCGTTAAAAGAAGAAATTAATAAGCTCACAGAAGAGATTGATGACCATATTGACCGTCACCCAGATTTAGGAAAAAACAGAGATTTCTTATTAACTATCAAAGGTGTGGGTCCAGTTATTTCTAGGATTATGGTGAGCTTATTTGCCAGTAAAGATTTTAAGGATGCAAAGCAATTATCGGCTTATTTGGGGTTAATTCCTAAGATGAAAGAGTCCGGAAAGCGAGCTGGAAAAACGACCTTGAGCAAAGAAGGGCCGGGTTACATAAGAGAAAAATTGTATATGGCAGCGGTTGTTGCTAGCCAGCATAATCCAGATATAAGGGCACAGAAAGCGCGCTTATTAGCCAAAGGAAAAACGAAAATGGAAGCCTTGGGCGCTGCGATGCGAAAGCTTGCACAAATATGTTTTGGCGTGGTCAAAACACAAACAAATTATCAGCCTCAAGTAACATAAATTAGTACTTGAGACCGGTATAGAGAGATGGTATCTACTGGGGTGGCGAGGTTGGCAGGCTCTGCAAGCATAAATGCTCACCTACTGGGGTGGCGAGGTTGGCTGGCTCTCAAGCATAAATGCTCGCCTACTGGGGTGGCGAAGTTGGCAGGCTCTGCAAGCATCGACACCAACTCGATATGTCTAGCTGCTCATTAATAGCTTATGATTGACCTAAAAACATTAAAAAATAAATCACAATAAAAACATAACCTTGAATTGAAATGTGAAGTATTTGCTACATTTTTTGCCAATTAATTAACTTTGTCAGTTGAAAAAACCAACATTGAATTATAAAGTAATACTATATTAACGTATATCTTTTGAGGTGTGGTATGTCATCAAAGTTATTAACGCTTATTTCTCTGGGTATCTCTCTTATGATAATGCTGTCCAATAGTGTTAGCGCACAAGAGATCACCATCCGCCATAATAAAGTCAGTGGCGTTGGAGCTAAAGAAGAATACCAATTTGGTTTACTCAAATTAGCCTTGTCTTATGACAAGCAAAACACCTATGTTTATGAAGAATCCTCGCGATTTCTTATGCAAGCCAGAATGGTAGAAGATGTCGCCGCCCATTCATTAGATGTAGCTTGGACAGGAACCTCGAAAACGTTAGAGCAAAAACTCATGCCGGTGCGCATTCCACTCTATAAAGGGTTATTAGGCCATCGTATTTTTATTATTCGAGCCGATGCGCAGTACAAATTTGATAGTGTCGAAACCTTTGAGCAATTAAAAAGCTTAACTGCGGCCCAAGAGCGAACTTGGGCCGATACCGCCATTTTGCGCGATGCCGGTATTCCCGTTATTGGCACCCGTACATATGAAAACTTATTTTATATGCTTGAAGGCGGCCGTTACGATTACTTCCCGCGAGGCGTGCATGAGCCTTGGTCTGAAGTGACGCAGTACCCCGATTTACCGTTAACGATAGAAAAACGCATTTTAGTTAAATATCCACTACCCGCTTATTTCTTTGTCAGCAAAGACAACCCAGAGTTAGCGCAAAAAATTAAACGCGGCTTAATGGCGGCTATCGAAGACGGTAGCTTTGATAACTATTTTTTCAACAACCCTATGATTAAAGACGTGATCCGCAAAGCGCATTTAGAAGACAGGGTGGTATTTGAAATTGACAATCCATTCATTCCCGAAGACACGCCATTTGATGACGCGCGTCTTTGGTTACACATCGAAGATCTTAAAAAAAAACATAACCCCATAGCTCAAAATTCAATCAACTATTAAGAACTCAAGGTAATTTCATGAACGTCTCCGTATTTGCTAAAGCAGCGCAAAGCCTGCTTGTTGTTTCAAGTTTGTGCTTAGTTGCAGCCTGCACATCTACACTTAGTCCTAAAGGAAACCCACACATGATCGAGCAACAACCATACGGCACTTTGCCCAATGGTGAACAAGTTACCCAATACACTCTAACTAACAAAGCTGGCACGCAAGTTAAAATTATTAGTTACGGCGGTATTATCACCTCATTAAAAACCGCCGACAAAAACGGCAAGCTAGATAACGTGGTATTGGGTTACGACACATTAGAAGACTATTTAGCCGATACCAATTATTTTGGTGCGCTAATCGGACGTTTTGGTAACCGTATTGGTCAAGGTAAATTCACATTAAACGGTGAAACCTATCAACTGCCGCAAAACAATGGCGATAATCACTTACACGGTGGTCATTACGGTTACGACAAAAAGAATTGGTTTGTGACACCTTATATAGAGAATCAACAACCAGGATTAAAACTGCAATTGTCTAGCCCAGATGGTGATCAAGGTTATCCGGGCAATGCCTTAATTCAGGTAAACTACTTACTCAATGATCAAAATGAATTAGTTATTGATTACCAAGCGATAAGCGATAAAGCCACACCCATGAATTTAACTCAACACAGCTATTTTAATTTAGCTGGACAAGGCGATATTTTGAGCCATGAGTTACAGATCAACGCCAGTCACATCACCCCTGTGGATGACACGCTGATCCCAACTGGCGAATTAACCAGCGTAACGCAAACTCCGTTTGATTTTCGTAGCGCTAAAACCATAGGTCAAGATATTAACCTTGCTGACCAACAGCTAAAATACGGCTTAGGTTATGATCATAACTTTGTATTAGATAAATTAGCCAAGCATGCGCTTGAACTAGCGGCACGCGTTACCGAACCGACATCAGGCCGCGTGTTAGAGATCTTTACCCAAGAGCCTGCAATCCAGTTTTATTCAGGTAACTTTTTAGATGGCAGCGCAAAAGGCCAAGGCCGTGTTTATCAGCATCGCAATGGCTTTTGTTTAGAGCCACAACACTTCCCTGATTCACCGAATAAGGCGCATTTCCCAAGCACCATCTTAAATCCAGGTGAAACCTACAATACCCGAATGGTTTATCGTTTTTCGACTCTAAATTAATCGATTTTACTCAATCAGTACCCGTCGTGAAGACCTTTGTCGTTAATTTAACGCGCCAAACACGGCGCGTTTTTTGTTACCTAGTCAGTAACAACCTAGTACTTATTCCAGAAAGAAATGATCAGTTGAATTCTTTGTAGGTCGAAGCTGCTGCTTCGTCAAAACCTTAAAATACGACGCGAGCGTCGAACCTACAAAAATAGCTAGCCTTGTTTCAACTAATCAAAATTAAATGGAAAAGGTACTAGATCGAGTTAACGACTAATTATTATTTATCAACTAATCAATTAAATGTAGTCAAAGCGATCAGGTTTTAGTGGCAGGTTTCTGGTTCCAGACGAAACCTAAGTACCTACATCCATGTAGGCAAAGCCGTCAAGCTTCGAGACCCCATGAGCATATGCTCTATTATGTGATTGGGGTTGCCTAAAGGGACTTAGGTAGTAGGACGACGCAGGAGCCAAAGTCGAGAGTAAGCGCTGACAATGAACCATAAGACCTGAGCGAGAAGACTAAAGCTGGAAGACAATATGACACGCATTCTCTGGACAATACTCTGTAGCCTAATGCTTAATGCTTGCTTGTTTGATCAACAACACGAGCTGGAAATAAACAGTCCCAATGGTCAACTTTCCGTCATCGTTAATAACTCAGCGCAAGGGCTGACTTATCAAGTTCAACGGCAAGGCAAACCTGTGTTAGAACCATCAAAACTTGGGATTGTTTTTGAAGATAGAGCCTTTGCGCAAAACCTAAACATTGTCAGTAAAAGTAAAATCAGTGCCGTTAATCAGCAATACACCCTGTATGCCGGTAAACAAAGCCAAGTCGACTATCAAGCCAATCAGCAAACGCTAACTGTCGAGAATCAGCAAAAACAGCAACTAACTATTATTTTCAACGTTGCCGACGACGGTGTTGCGTTTAGATACCGTGTAGAAGGTGCCAACCAAACCGTAAAATTTAAAAGTGAGCTAACTAGCTTTAATTTTGATCAAACGACTTTAGGCTGGCTACAACCCTTAGCTCAAGCGCAATCAGGCTGGGGGAATACTAACCCGTCATATGAAGAACACTATCAAATGGCAATCAAGTTAGACACGCCTTCTCCCACAGGTGCGGGGTGGGTTTTTCCGGCATTATTTAATAGCAAAATGCAAACCCAAGAAACTTGGCTAGCCATTACCGAAGCCGACGTTAGCAGCCAATTCCATGCTTCGCATTTAAGCCATGTGGCGACTAACGGCGAGTACGTTTTATCGCCGCCAACCCCGCATGAGGTTTTTACTAACAGCAGCCATTTAGCTCAAGGTCCTTTGCCTTTATTATCACCTTGGCGCGTGATCGCACTCGGTAGCCTTGAAACGCTAGTTAATTCAACTTTAGGTACCGATTTAGCCGCCCCTCAAATTGCAATGGACACGCAATTTATTCAACCAGGCGTGGCTTCATGGAGTTGGGGTTTGTTAAAAGACGATTTTACTCGTTTTGATGTGCAAAAAGATTTTATTGATCACGCCGCCGATATGGGCTGGCAATATACTTTAGTTGATGCCGACTGGGACCGACGCATTGGCCACCACAATATAGCCAAACTCGCACAATATGCACAAAATAAGAATGTAGGTTTATTTGTTTGGTATAACTCATCAGGCAATTGGAATACCACCAGCTATTCGCCAAAAGGGGCGTTGTTGACTAGTGAGCAACGCAATCGGGAATTTGCGATGTTAAAAAATCTCGGGATTAAAGGCGTTAAAATCGACTTTTTTGCTGGCGACGGCCAATCCATGATGGCCTATTATCACGCAATTTTACAGGACGCGGCTAAACATCAGTTGCTAGTTAATTTTCACGGGGCAACCTTGCCGCGCGGCTGGCAGCGCACCTATCCCCATTTATTAACCGTAGAAGCGGTTAAAGGTTTTGAAATGATCACCTTTTTCCAAGATGCCGCAGATAAAGAAGCCAGCCATAGCGCGGTACTGCCCTTTACTCGTAACTTGTTTGATCCTATGGACTTTACTCCAACCACCTTTAACGATATTCCGGGTATAGAGCGTAAAACCAGCAACGCATTACAATTAGCCCAAGCCGTTTTATTCACTTCGGGTTTACAGCATATCGTTGAAACACCGCAAGGTATGCAAAACGTACCAAGTCAAATCAAACAAGCACTCAGCCATTTACCGGCTAACTGGGATGAATCGCGTTTTATAACCGGCTACCCAGGTAAGCACGTAGTGATAGCCAGACGCGCAGCCGATACTTGGTATATTGCCGGAATCAACGGAGAAAACACCAGCAAAGCATTAACCCTAGATTTAAGCTTTATACAAGATCAATCCTTACAAAGTTTCACCAGCGACGGCAGCCAACGTGGTTTTAGTTTTAAAACCATAAACGCCAGCGATAGTACTAACATCAATATGATGGCAAACGATGGCTTTTTGTTGATATCACAATAAATAGAATGGTCGAAATTAATTTAGATAGTTTATGAATTGGTGGGGGTGAACCCCACCCTTCTACATTTATCCACGGCGCAAACCCATTAATACTACTTAACATCTACAAAAAAGCCTTTTAACCTTTTTTATACATTTACCTTGATCTAAATAGTATTACGATAGTAGTATATAAATCTCTTTTGGCGATATTAGCCATTGAGAATAAAAACTCACACGCAGTACTTAATAAAAATGGCAAAATAAGGGCTTACTTATGCGCAAAGCATTAAACAAAATGGCAGGTTTAGCCTGCGGCTTATTAGCAGCCTCTCTTAGTCTTCACACTTGGGCGATCGGTAATGGCGTTTATACCATCACCTCAAAACACAGTGGCAAAATGGTAGAAGTCGGTGGAGCATCGGCTGACGATGGCGCTAATGTTAATCAATGGTCAGGCAACGGCCACGACACCCAAAAATGGCTGATCACAGGTACAGGCAACGGCTATTACTCACTGATTAATTTAAGTAGTGGTAAAGCCATGGAAGTTTACAATTTCGACACCAACGATGGTGGCAATATCACTCAATGGGAATATTGGGGCGGCAATACTCAGCAATGGTCAATTACCGATCGCGGTAACGGCTATTACAGCTTTATTAATCGCCATAGCGGCAAATCATTAGATTTATTGGGTTTTGATACCAATGATGGTGCCAATATTGGCCAATGGTCTTACTGGGGAGCTGACGCACAGCTTTGGTCATTACAGCAAGTCGGCAGCATTGAATCAGCCCCTTGGGATCCATCCACAACCAATGGTGCAACAAGTCACTGGCCATTAACCGGCAGTATTGTTACCCATGATCCAACAATTGGTTACGACAATAACCTGTGGTGGATCTTTCAAACCGGACCAGGTATTTACGGTAAATGGTCAACTGACGGTATCGCGTGGAACGACGCTGCACCCATTTTTCCAAGCCCGTTAAGCTGGTGGACTGACTATGTGCCGGGCAATACCAATAATGATGTTTGGGCGCCTGATCTTAAACGCTATAATGGTCGCGCTTGGCTGTACTATTCAATTTCAACGTTTGGTTCGCGTGTTTCCGCCATAGGGTTAACATCGGCCTCAAGCGTAGGGGCTGGCGATTGGCGCGATGACGGCTTAGTGGTGAACACAACTAACGCCGATGATCACAATGCCATCGATCCTGACTTAATTGTCGATAAAGATGGCGCACCTTGGTTAACCTATGGTTCTTGGAATTCAGGCATTAAGGTTAAGCGTATTAATCCTATTACCATGAAACCGTATGGTCCATTATATTCAATTGCCGCGCGCTCGGGTGGGATTGAAGCGCCAACCATTATTTATCGTCAAGGCTACTATTACTTATTCACCTCGATTGGTAAATGCTGTAACGGCGCTGATAGCACCTATCAAATTATGTATGGTCGTGCCACGGATATTCGTGGGCCTTACTTAGATAAAAATGGCAACGACTTATTGCATGGCGGCGGTGAAATACTCGATAGCGGTAACAGTGATTGGGCAGGCCCAGGCGGACAAGACATTCTGAATACAGATGTGATTGCTCGTCATATGTACGATAAAAACAACAACGGCACACCGGTATTGTTTATTAGTACATTGAATTGGGATGCTAATGGTTGGCCACGTTATTAATAAATATTAAAATTTTAGTGGGGGTGAACCCCACCCTTGTAACAACCATAATTTAAACTTGGGCAACTGATGCGCGTTCGACTAAATCGGCAACAAATAAATGGGTTTGTTTAGAATGCTTAGGTTCGTTTTTAGCTAAAGATAAAGACAAATCCACCGCATATTTAGCCATTTCTTCAACCGGATAATGCATGGTAGTCAGTTTAGGTAGGCAAGCTTTAGCAATGGGTAAATCATCAAAGCCGATCACTGATACTTGATCTGGCACTTTAATGCCGGCTTCCGTTAAAGCATGCACCGCACCTATGGCCATTAAATCATTAAACGCCACAATCGCCGAAAAAGGCTTACCAGAATCTATCAGTTGTTTAGTTGCTTCATACCCGCCATCAATATTGGCCGTTGATTCAATCACAAGATCATTATCAATTTCTATACCGCGCACATACAAAGCTTGTTTAACCCCGAGTACCCGCGCACTCGGATCACCATTTTGATAAATACTGCTGACAATCGCAAAATCCTTGTGGCCTTTGTCCATAAGGTAATTAGCCGATTTCTGCGCACCTGAGCTATTGTCAAACCAAACACAACGTTCAGATACTTCTGAAATAAAGCGATTGATTAAAACCAAGCCGGGAATGTCGCGACACAATTGGATCAACTTTTCTTCATCTGAATATTCGCTGTGTAAAATAATCGATTTGCAGCCTTGGTTGCGCAACGATTCAATCGCTTTTAACTCAGTTGAGGTTTCATAAGACGAGTTACACATTAATAAGTTGTAGCCTTGCTCGCGAGCAGCTTCCTCTGCACCTGCGGCTAGCAAACCAAAAAAAGCCATGGATATTTTAGGCGTAACCAAGCCAATAACTTGGGTGTCGGTCGTGATGTTATTGGGTGAGTCATTATGTAATTTATAGCCAAGTTCTTTTATAACCCGAGTCACACGGGCACGACATTGCTCGCCGACTTTTCCTTGACCATTCACAACCCTTGATACAGTAGCCGTTGAAACGCCCGCTACTTTGGCTACATCTTTAATTGTTGGCACAATAACACCTGTAAAACTCGTTTAACTATAAAAACACGGTTAGCGTTAAGCTTTTTTTAATTGTACTAAAAAATACAAAGGGATAGCACTAAATATCACGCTACCCGCAGCCAATATCACGCGCATCAACCACAAAGCATCGGTTGACTGTTCAATGCCATTGGCGGCATCAAAACCAATGCTATTCAAGGTTAACCCAGACACTAAAAACGCAAACACCGCAGACACCTGTAAAATAAAATGTTGCCGGCTAGCAATAAAAGCTTCTATTTTTTGTTGGGTTTTTGCTTTGTGCTCAATACAAATATCCGCTAGCAAAGCTGGAATAACGGCAGATACTGCCGTCCAAATCCATACGCCTAATAATGCATCAAGCACTAACCAGTTTTGATTACCTGGCGCATAAATAAACCATTTACTCGCGCCACCAACAATACTAATCACATAAATGGCGCGCAGGCAGGCTAATTTTCCAAAGCGTTTTACACAATGGATGACAATTGGGATCGAGATAAGCCCTAATATGGCATAGGCGCTCGACAATACGCCTTTCCAAAAAGCGCCTTGGCCGATATCGCCATTATCAACAAAATAGACCAGAATATAAAAATCAAAACTGATACAAAAACCAATCAAACCACACTGAATAAACAACAAAATCAATAAAATGATCAATCGCTTATGCAAGCTTGGCGACAATTGGGGGGTATTGATTTTTTGCGGTTCGGTTTGCTTGGCATGGCAAGGTTTTAATAACAGATCATCACTTAATATTGCGGCTACCGTAGCTAAACCACCAATTAAGCCAATTGACGTTAGCCACCCCACCCACTGCATGCCCATATGTATATCAGCAAATAAACTTAGCTGAGCCATAGGGAACAACCAAAAGTAAATAATAGAACCTAGCTTTTCAAAAATACTGGTAAAGCCCATTACATGGGTGGCGTTTTGCGCACTGTCGGCCAAGTTGTAAGCAATGCTACGTATGTAAATGGTTAAATAGGTGGCGCAAAGACTAAACACAACAGACACCACGAGTAGATAAATGAGTTTTGCATTTAACGACCAAGCCACCGGCACTGTCCATAACAAACCAAAGCTCAGGGCGGCTCCCCAACCAAAGGCTAATATACCCAGCCTATTACTGATACCCGCTTGCCCTAACCGCATTATGTTTAAACCTATGCGCGGACTAAGCAAAGCGGAAATAAGAATAGGCAGGGTTAATATTATGCCTAGATAAAAGGGATCGACGCCCAATATCATTTGATAATACGGGATCGCTAACGCGCCAATGCCATGGCCGACAAAAAACAGGGCAAAAAAACCACTGCCTATTGCTATTTTGTGCCGTAAATTAACCATGTTCGATCCCGCTCTTATCGCTACAGGTTACTTTTTGTATAAAGTGATTTGCTCTATCTCAATACCATGCCATTTATCACGTTGATTTTTGGCGTACTTATCAATAGAAAAACCAATTTGCAAACCTTGGCTATAACGCATATCACTCGCGGCTAGCTTATTTTTTTCCGGAGTCAGTTGGCGTTCAGCAGGCATAAACATAGGATAAGATTTAGTCAGCATAGAAGTCACCGGCTTTAAACTAGGCAATGGGATCAGTTTGTATTGCCATTGATTAGTGACTGAAAACTCTGTGCCAAACGCGATACCGTCTTTATCTAATACGCCAAAATGCACATGTTCTTGCGCACCATGCCCTTTGATTTTAACAAGCAAATGGTCATAACCTTTTAAATCACGCCCCGCTAAGCTATTGTCTTCTGCATATGCAAAACGCGCTAACCAATTGGCATTGTCAGCTTTTAACGCATCCATACCTAACTGCAGAACAACCGATTGACCCGACTCAGTAAATTTATGTGTCCATTTAGAATGGCCTTTTTTAGGATAAATTTTCACGTCCCAGTCTGAACTCGGATCAAGTAACGCAATCGGCGTACCGCTAGCTTGTAAGCGACTTTGCCAAAAATCTTGCTTGGCAACAAAATCCCATTGATTCGGGTTGCCTGTAGCATGGCCAGGAAAAGTGATTTGTTGATCAAACTGATTAATCACAATGCCATATTGCAAAATACCGGTACGCGTCCAATCTTTAGGTAGGGTAAAGCTAAACTGGTTGCCTGGCTTTTTATCCATTGCAAACACCGCAAACTTGGCATCTTCTTTATAGCGCACATACAAATCGGCAGATAAATCCGCTCCACTGGCGTCACCAGTTTGAAAAGTAAAAGTGACCTCATCAGTTAAGTTAAAAGCCCGTTGCGCTTGGTGCCAAACCGCTAACGGCTTGTCTTGCTTAACGTTGGCTGGCAATAAAAAGGTATTATCAATTTTAGCTATTTGCGCTTGAGAAACCGCTTGGCTCGACAATAAGTAAATACCTGGCTCAACTGCAAATTGACCACGCTCAACTTTTTGCGCAGCATTCAATTGTACTGATTGCCCTTGTGACGCTTGATTTAATGGCGTTAGCCAAAAGTCATTGCCTAAATCCACTAAATCTAAGGTAAATTGGCGCTTCGCGGCATAAAGGCGACGTACCTCTCGTTTTAAACTACCGGTGCGATAAGCATCGTCTCGTTTTAATACATCAGGGTAGACTTCAAGACGCCATTGGCCGCTAGCTAACTTATCTAAAAAGTAAGCACCTGTGCCTGCATATTGCACTATGGGTGAACTGCCGGTTCCCGCCACTTGAGTTAAACGCCGTGGCGATTTGGGTTTGGCACTCGTCGAGTTAGAATAAATAAACCTGTTGGTATGATTATAAATTGCCAAATCCTTATGGTAATTAATACTAAAGTTACCAAATTGATTATTGGCCGGATAACTATCTTGCTGATAATTCAAAGGTAATTCACGAAAGGCATAGCCAGCAATCATTAAACCTAAAGCTTTTTTCGGCGTATAAAGTAGGTTCATGTAGTGCGTATTATATTCGGCATTGCTGTGCGCCGTAATAGCCGGATCATAAGCAAACTGCGTCGCCCACTGAAAACCTGCACTACGAAAACTGCGCGCCATGGCCGGATACATAACCGAGCGGCTCGAGTCAGCTGCATCAAATTCGTAAATCATTTTGGCTTTGTCTTGGCAAGCGTCAATGTTAGCAAACGGGTTATGATAGTGAGCTACATTAGGCAAAACATTGGTATTGAGTCGTGTATTTTTAATTAAACCCGTTGGATACCATTGAAACGCAATACCATCTAATTTAGCGCTGCACACCGCCTTGGCAAAGTCTTGCCAGTCTCCTTGCTCAGAGATGTTGTAAAACAATGGCTGTTTAACCCCAATATCTTTTAAGGTATCAATTAGCGTATTTAAATAAGGTGTTGTCGCTTGCGCGTCTAAATGCTTGGGTTCATTAAATAATTCAAATGCCAAAATATTAGGATCATCCATTAACTTAACGCCCGTATAGCGGTTTTTATGCTGGACGAATTGGCGTAAATAATTTTGCGTTTCTGTAATGGCTTGCGCTTCGGCATTCATACCACTTTTGCTGTATTTGTTAGCATAGCCTTGTGTTGGCTGATCAGGCTCTGGGTAGCCATTGCCCCACCAAGCAATTGGGGTAATGATGGATTTAATGTTGTGCTGCGCTAAGCGCATCATTAAATAATCAAACAATTCCATGTGTTCATTATTAAGCAGGTTACCGTCTTGATCGCTGATCTCTCGATCCCACACATGGACTCGGTAGGAGTCCAAGCCCAAGCGAGCGATATGATCAACATCCATATCTATCGCTTGTTTGGCATCTACACCTAAACGTTTGGCAGCACGATAGCCAAAAGCAAATGGCGTGTTGTAATTAACTCCGAGCCTCGCCATGGCTTGGCCATTTGCTTCGTATATAACTCCTTGTTTTACTGTGGTTTGCGCCACCGCAATGGAATTGATACTGGCAACCAAAGCTAAAGTTGCCGCTGTGTGCTTAATTAAGGTTTTCATGATTTCTTCTCTAATATTTTAAAAAATTGCCATCCTTGGCAAATTGCAGACACAACTATTAGTACACGCCGTAGTTACAATACACTGATATCCAGCCATAACCGCTTGTCAGAAAATGGCGTATGCTCAGATAAATTTGGGTTATTAATTTTAAAAACTCGGCGCGCACCTAGATTAGCATTAGCCAATACTTGCTTGATCATAGGGTTAGCATAAAACTGTTTATCAAACGAGCCATCGCTTAGCGCTTGCTCTAACCCCTTAGTGATCACAGCGGCCAATTGCGGGTTATTGGCATGAACAAACAAATAAGCGGGTAACGGATAAACTAGCAATAAATCTTGCTCTACGGTTAAAGGCAGATCTTGATGAGCGTTTATTTCAGCCCAAGGCTCGTGTACCCCACGCGGAAAATAGTCAAAACGCGCGCCTTCCAGCATATAAAATAAGTTTGGGTATTTACTAGTAGTGATCACCGGAATATTGGCATGACTTAATATTTGGGTATCTGCCCAATAACGCCCTTGCCCCGCTTTTAACAGGCGTAAATCATCCAACGAGGTGACTGAGGAAAAAGTACCTTGTTCACCATCGCGGATAATAAAAACCCGATGACCCAACAAGCCTTTATATAAAGGAACGCGAATAGGAATAAATTTTTGTTCGTATTCTTGCGTAGTGCCAAGCCAAATGACATCTAAGTGCTGATTTTCTAACTCTTTAATGAGTTTGCTTTGCGAATAGGTATTTTGGGTAGGTACATACTGGTACTGATTGGCCTTATCGTAAGATAGCGCCAATTGCAGCACGGAAAGTTGGTAGGCTTCTTTGGGTGACTCGGCTTTATTATGGCGAATTTCAATATTGGCCGCCCATGCCACCGAGCCATAACTTAACCCCAATAAAGCAACCAATACGGCTAGCCGTTTAATAAACTTATTCATATGCCCCTCCCAGTGGGAATAGAAAGGGCTGGGGCTAGACCATGCCCTTTCCCCTTTCGATGTAAAGTGAAAAGTAAGAAAAGTGAAACACGGGTAACGGTTTCACCTTTGCCAAGGCTCAGCTTCCCTACTAATCCAAACTTAGCCCAACTAAAACGCTTGAGTTAACGGTTTAATATCAGTCGATGGGCAACTGGCCGTCACTGTCATACCGTTATAATTCGCGCCTAATTTCACTAACGCCGTCGCAATGCCTTTTTCTGTCACTATGGTTTGTGGATTGACAATGCTCGCATCACCTTTAAGGGCAAATTGCACGGCTACGTCATTGTCGTACACAGGGTTACCAGCACTGTCTTGTAATTGAGCGCGAACAAAAATGACATCATTAGCCACTGGTTTGGCACCCGATTCGTCAATTGACAAGGTAATTTGCGTCGCCTGACTTGGCGTAGCAACTTGATGTGTCGCAACTAACTCACCTTGTAAGTAAGCCTTTGCTTTCAATGTACCCTTTTTAAACTCTGGCACTTTAATATGAACTGGCGGGTGTTTTAACTCACTGGCAATGCCAGTAGCCTGTGGTGTTGCTTGACCCACTAATTTGTCATTTAAGTACAGCTCGACTTTGTCGGTATTAGTAAAAATACGCACTTGAGTATCTGAATCAACCGTCCAATCACTGGCAATATAAACCATAGGGCCTGATTGATATTTATCCGACACTAATTGTGGTGAGCGTTGACTCTGATAAAAGTAATAACTGTATTTAGGTAAACGATAAATACTCGCAACACCTGACGCTTCTAAATCATCAGCATATCCACGGTTGTAATCAAACATGACCCAATATCCATCGGAATATGCAGGGGTTTTTAAATTGTCATTGTGCGCTTCTTGTATATTGGTCGCTTGTTGCAGCAAGCGCTTTTCACCATAGGCCAGTAGTTGACGACTGGTACGCTCTTCTGATTTTAAATTAGCCCAAGCATCTTGGTTTAATCCAGCGTTTTGCGCATAGTATTCCCAATCACCGTATTCAGATACATTGTAAGGCTGCTTTGGCTCGTCATAATGTTCTAATCTATGCTGACGAGCTTGCAAATAAATATCATAACCTTTTTGCCAACCAGCCGAATAAGCACCTGGGTATTCAGATTCAATAATTTGATCTAAACGGCTTAAAAAGTCATCTGGCATCCAAGATTCATTTAACGAGCACTCCCACGCTAATACACTGGCATGATTGCGATCGCGACGGATTAAATCGTGACAAGTTTGGTAAATTTGTTGCTGAAACTCAGGAAATGGCGAGTAATACTGCCAACCTAAAATCGCATCAATCAGCACTAAACCTAACTCATCAGCTGCATCCATAAAGGCTTTAGAATGCGGATAATGCGATAAGCGCACGTAATCAAAACCCGCTGACTTTATTTTATAAGCATCGCGATAATCCGCCTGCGCAGAAGTCGCATAACCAACATGTGGGTATTCTTGATGACGATTAACCCCACGTAAAAAAGCAGGCTGGCCGTTGATCAGCAACTGATGTTGATCATCAAAAGTAAAAGACCGAATACCAATACGCGTGGTCACAGTATCAACTAGGCTCTCGTCAGCCAGCACTTTGGTGGTTAAATGGTACAAATGCGGATGATTAGGGTGCCATAGTTTAGGCTTGCTTACCTGTAACGCCTGTTCAAACTGGCGCGACTCGTTGGCTGATAATGTGTAAGTGTTAGTTTGTTCTGTAATCAAACGACCGTTAAACGAAAGCTGCTGTTTAATCGTAAATTGAGTTGCACTTGTGCCGGCATTAGCGATATGAGTTTTAGCTTTAACTTGCGCACTTTGGTCACTGACATCATGACTAGTGACAAAAATGCCACCAGAAGCCACTTCACCAACTGCCATTTCATCGGTAATGTGTAGCTTAGATTTAACAATAAGATTAACATCGCGGTAAATACCGCCATAGGTATTAAAGTCTAATAAATGCAGTGGCTTTGGACCTGTGATCCAATTGTCTTGATTATCTAAACGCACTAATAACTGCAGATTTTTTTGACCAGCATACTCTGAGATATCGAAGGTAAACGGTAAGTAACCACCTACATGCTGACCTAAATAGCTTTCACCTAGCCAAACATCCGCCACATTCATCGCGCCTTCAAAACGCAAATACAAGGTGTGGTTTTGGCTATAACGACTTAAATCCAATGATTTACGATAAAACGCAATACCTTGCCATTGATCATTAACTAATAAAGGCTCAACTTTAGGCGTATGCGGAATATTAACCGTTTGCCAATCAAGCGCTTGTGGCTCAGCCGCCGTTGATTTACCCGGTGTTTTTTGAAACTGCCAACCTTGGTTAAGTGAAACACGTTGCGGTAATTGATTAGCAATTGGCTCAACAACCGACGCCGTTTGTTGGCTACAAGCCAGCAAGAAGAAAAAGGAGAAACAAGAAACTAGAAGCGCGCGCATGGCCGACCTCCCAAAAATTAATACGCTAGAAAACAAAATACTTGTTGGCGCTGCCTAAACAGCGCCTAGTGGTGTGTTAGCAAGTAGTTACTTACATTGAGTAATTGAAGCCAATTAAGAAGCGACGTCCCCACTCTACGTTAAGCGCAGGTCTTTCTTTGTCGTTGTCCCAATAACTCACCGAAGCAGCATTGGTGAGGTTTTGCCCTTGTAAGGTCACTTTTAAGTTTTCTGTCACGTTGTAACCTAAAGTAGCATCAAGAGTTGTTTCCGCTGCGTTTAAGTTAACACGTTGTGGTTTCCAGCTATTAATCCCAGTATATTCGCTACGATAGTTAGCTGACACTCGCGCATCAATACCATGCTTGCTATACCAAAGCGTAAAGTTAGCATTGTGCTTAGACATACCGCCTAACGTATAAGGATTATTAGTCGGTTTAAATTCATATACTCCGCTATCAATATACGAGTAATTTGAAAACACACCCAAGCCATCAAACGGTGCCGGTAACGTTTCAAAACTATGCTGGAACATAAGTTCTAAACCTTTAATTTCACCACCTTGGCCATTTAACGAACCTGAATACGCATAGGTTTCGTCACCCACAACCACTTCACCATCGGTTAAACCGATATGGGTTTTCAGATCTTTATAAAATAGGTTGATAGTCGCGGCTGATTTTTCACCCCAGTAATACTCGTAGCCTAAATCGACTTGATCGGCGATATATGGGTTTAAGCGAGGGTTACCACCACCTGCACTTGGCGGGGTTGTGGTTGGATCAAGCGAGAAGCCTGTGCGCATTTCTAACAATGGCGGACGCGACAAGGTGCGTGCAATACCTAAACGAACTTGCGAATCCTCAGTCAGATTAAACAACATATTTAATGATGGCAGAATTTCACTGTAATCATGTTCAATTTGCGCTGGCGCTGTCACTAATGGCACTTCGTACCATTCACCATTTTCATCTTGTGTCCAAAAACCACCTTCTTGTTGATGGCCTGTCGACACCACTTCAGTTTGGGCATAGCGCACACCAATATTACCTGTATACGGAATATCGCCTAATTCACCCGCCATATCTAACTGAACATACAATGCGGTATTGGTTTCGTCTAACTGCCACGAGGCTAAAATGTTTTTGTCGCTACGGCTAGCATCTGGATTACTTGAACCACCAAAAGCTTGATTGGCAACTTGATCCCAATCTTTGAAGGTATAGATCCCTGGGGTCACATAATCGCCACCTATGTCGTACGACATACCGATATCGGCAAAATTGCCACTGGCTTGTCTAAACCACGTATTCACTTCGTCATTTTCTTTAGTGCGATCCGTATAACGGCCACCAACTAATAATTTAGTTAGCACACCCCAATCAAGATCACGTGAAAAGTCTAAATTAATATTAAACATTTCGTCAGTGAGAATGCGATCTTCATTACCTGACATTTGCGCGTAAACATCGCCTTCGACTTGATACCAGTTGCCATTCTCGTCTTCTCGCCATTCGTCAGTTAGCTGTACATCGTGCAGTGCCCAATTATCAGGGTTCACTACATCACCCGATACCAACACCACTTGTGCGGCATCGGTATTATGGGTGTTAATCCCTAATTCATAATCAGATTGCGTCCATACAGGGGTAATATTAACCCAAACAGATTCAATACTGGCTTCTGAGTAACCCATGTCTAATTTAGTGGTCCATACATCGCCAGTGTACTCAAGGTTTACCCCACCGCTTAGCATTTCGTTGGTTTGAAACCACGTCGGGATAGCCGCATGAACACCATGATTAGCTTTGCTGGCTGTCACTAATTGCTCAGAGCCATCTGCTTTATCAATAAACACAGGCTCGGTTGTTGCGCCTTCAAAACGCCATTTATCTTCGTCATTGTAGTTACCAAAACCACCCGCGCCAAATTGATCATCACGCTCTTTAATATCAAATTGCGAATAAAAAAGATCGGTTTGAATACGTAAACTATCACTCGGTTTAAAATCTAAAATGAGTAAACCACCCGTGCGCTCATTATTGCCGCGCTTGCTTAATGCAACAGCACCCCAAGGGTTTGATTCTAGCTTACCGTTGCCGTTAATATCACCGCGATTCGCATCTGCGACATAATCCCAAGATTCTACGCCGCGGCCTAAAGAAGGCTGGTCTTGATAGGTTAGGCCAAAAGCATAGCCGAATGAATCAGACAACTTGTCGACAATGCTAAAATTAGCGCGGCTGCCTTGACCGTCGGTATCAGGTAAATCTTTTTCCAGCTCGTTATATATCAAGCTGGCGCCTAAATTGATTTTGCGCTGGTCCACGTCAAGTGGCTTAACAAAATTCATGTTCACTAAGCCAGAGATGCCACCTTCAACTTTACTAGCGACAGGGCTTTTATAAACTTCAACTGAGTTAATCAATTCAGCCGGAAATTGCTCATAACGCACATCACGGCTAGGCTCTGCAGAAACGATTTCACGATTATTCATGGTCGCTACATTTAAACGTGGACCCATACCTCGGATTGAAATTCGACTGGCATTACCGCGATCGCGCGATGCCGCAATACCGGGTAAACGAACCAAAGAATCGGTAATACTCACGTCGGGTAAAACGCCAATATCATCAGACGAGATCACTTCAACGACCGAGTTAGAAAAACGCTTTTCGCGTAATGCTTTGCCTAGGCTGGCACCAAAACCGCGAACTTCAATGGTTTCGATACTGTCTTCTTGAGTGGTTTGTTCTTCTGCAATGGCTGCATTCAAAATAAGTGCTTGGCTAATTGCAAGTGCGATTGTGCTGTATTTAATGTTGTTTTTCATATTGCTCCCCTTCGAGCGAATACCTTGAGTTTAGTGCGTATTGGAAGAGTCGCCATATAAAACCAAAAAATAACAAACAGGTAACATGATTAACTCATCTGGTTAATATTATTACCAAACAAAACCAATAAATCCAGATAAAAAGGGTAATTTATTTACCCTTAAAGGTAAAACACTGTTACATAAGACAATTTAGTTGGTTAAATTTATTAATTTGCCCGCTTTTTAAACAAAAACACGCCGTATTGAGAGAGGTTATGCACTAAATCCCTGTAGGTTGAAATTAATTGCAACAATAGCGGCGTAGCGGCTACGGACTAGGCTTCAACGAATAAGATAAATTTGAATAAGAGAGGGAAACGATAAATGCAGGAAAACAAAAGTGCGGCGTAAGTAACCACCGCACAGTAGTTATTGATATTAGAGCAGGCTAGAAACTATCGCAGCTTGCCCATTTTAATGAGATCGTCTGATAACCAGAGGCAATGGTAAATTGCCGATCAACATCCCAAACTAATGCGCACTCGGCTGGTACTGTTTCCCTACTCTGCCAATCTTCACTATTTAAAAAGTAAAACGCGCCTTGGCTACCTGCATCAATCGAGGTTGTGAAGCGATAAATACCGGTAGCTTCAACCGCCATCTGATTGAGCTGCCATTGTGCATTACCGCCAAGTTCACCAGTAATATAAGCGCCAGTATGAGGTACGCCAGTTAAATCTAATCTAAAGGTAACGTTACCTTGCGGATTAGCAACGTGCTGGCAACTTTGCCACACATGGCCTAAATGCTGATTGCTCCCTGTAATTTGGTATTGCCTGTCGCTTCCCCATTGTAATGCACACTCGCTCGGTACGGTTTCGCGGCTGGACCAATCATTGTCTTGTAAAAAGTAATAGGCTCCTACTTCATCCTGCGGAATTTGCGTCGTGTAAGAAAAAATCCCATTACCTTGATTTTGCATTTCAATGATCTGCCAACCCGCATCACCGCTAAAACTACCGGTAATATAAGCGCTGGTCGCCGCGGTCGCACTCATATCAAGCCAAAACGTTGTGGTTTGTGACGAAGTATTATTCGCTGGCGGTAAAGTTTGATTACCATAATTTTGCTCTAAGAATTTAACTCCGCCGTTTTCGATCAAATTATTGTTAAAATCGAAGAATGTGGCGTTATCCCAATGAGAGCCGGTTCCCCACTGAGTTTGACAACCAGTAGAAACCCAAGCTGGCTCCCAATACACGGTTCCATAACCTCCTCGCGAATATACTTCACTGGCCAAATCAACCAAAAAAGAGCGCTGGGCATCAATCGAAGGTTGACCATATGCACTCGGCAAAACCGTCATCATGTTGGCTGCACTATCGTTATTTGCCGATGTCCAAGGCGAACCCACTTCAACTATCATCACCTCTTTAGCAAACTTGTCTTTTAGTGAAGTGATAATGTTACCTATGTCATTGACTGAGCCTGGGTGCCACTCAGGATAAAACGACAAACCAATAATGTCGTAATCTTGAATACCAGCATCGCGAATACTGCTATACCACCAGTCGCCATTGTTGGGATCAGCCACATGTAAAATGGTTTTAGGCTTAATGGATGAAGACGTTGCCGCGTCCTGCACCGCTTGTAAACCAGCATTGAGCAAAGTCGCTTGCCGTGCAAAATCCACAGGATATAAATCGGCACCTTCAGCGCTTAGTATGTTGCCATTGGTTTCGTTACCCACTTGCACCAATTCTGGCATTAAACCTAATTGGTTTAAGTCGTTCAAGGTTTGATAAGTATAATTGTATACTTCTGTCGCCAATGCACTGGTATTTCCTAACAAATGAGCCCAAGCATGCGGGATAGCTTGATCGGCCGGATCGGTCCAATTGTCAGAATAGTGAAAATCTAACATCACCCGCATGCCCGCGTTTTTCGCGCGTTGTATAGATTTTACGACATCCGCATAGCCAGAATATTGACTAGGCAAAGTATGACGCGCCGTTGGGTCGTGCCATAGTCTTACCCTAACAATATTCGCCCCATGATCGGCAAAAATTTGAAATGGATCTTTTGCAATGCCATTTTCATAATACGTCGCCCCGCAGTCCTCCATTTCATTAATATAGGACAAGTCGACGCCTTTATAATAGGCATAAGACTTTGTTGCACCCGAGCAAGCCAACAAGCTGGCCAGCACTATCGGAATCAAGCCAATCGAATATTTGGTCATGTTACCCTCTTTGAGTTTGTGTGGTTATTACCTTGCTGTGTTTGCCGATATTAATGTAAATACCGAGCCTGATTGCTTGTTTAAACAATGCTAATGACAACATAAGGTTAAAAAAGGGTAACAACAGGGTAATATATTTACAACACAACAAAGAGAATTACCCTATAAACCTGAGTTAAGCCATTGATATTTGCGATATTATTTTTAGTTACAACTGATTGGGAAAATATAAACGTCGAATTCGTTAACCACTTTTTAACAAGATGAGTAAATTAGGCAAAGGAAACAACAACAAAGACCGATACAGCTGTGTATTGAGGCGAAAAATGATGCTCGTAATGCGTGTTTATGTAAAAAGGACAAATTGACCAAAAATAGATGGGGAAATTGTAATTATTCTGCGTAGTATAGTCAAAGCGATCAGGTTTTAGGGGAAGCCGTCAAGCTTCGAATCCCCATGAGCATATGCTCTATTATGTGATTGGGGTGAGTAAGCGCTGACAATGAACCATAAAGCCTGAGCGAGAAGACTATAGATTTACAAACCATAGTTTTGCTATTTACCCTCGCCATTGCCGTGCCTACAGGATGTAGGTACTTAGGTTTCGTCTGGAACAAGAAACCTGCGAATGCGGTAATCTAGCTGGCGCTAAATACCTACGTCCATGCTGGCAAATTCAAGCCACAAAAAATTAACCCCGTGTAGGTCGAAATTTATTTCGACAATAGCAGCAGAGCTGCTTCAGGCTTGGTTTCCAGCTGCCACATTGCCTAATATCTACAGCCATTGTCGAGGCACCAAAAGTAGGCGCTTTAAACGAGCCTCGACCTAAAAGTGAGATTTCAACTAATCAAAATTAAATTGAAAAAATACTAGAGTTGTAAGCTAAGCAATAAAAATTACAGCTCCACTTTGGTTAAATCGAGCCATAGCTCTTTACGATGTAAAGGGGTTTCTTTTGGTAAAAATGGATTATCAATGTGAATAGCTCGGCGAGCTTTCAAATTGGCTTGGCTTAACGTACTTCTAATTTCAGGTGAGCCATAAAAGTACTCATCAAACTGACCGTTTTTTAAAATAGTTTCAAATCCTAGCTCAATATCTTCTGCAAGTTCAGGAAATTGTTTAGAAACAAAAAAGTATGTCGGCAACGGATAAACAATCACAAGATTCTGTTCAACAGTAAGAGGAAGATCGGAATACGAACCTAACTCAGTTAAGGCTTCGCTAGCCCCTCTAGGGAAAGCATCAAAGCGCTGCCCTTCCAGCATATAGTATAGGTTTTTCTTTTTATTCGAAGTCACCACATTTAAACCAGCAGACTGCAATATCTTAGTATCTTGCCAACGTCGACCTTGACCAAACTTAATGGTTTTAAGATCTTCCGCACTCTTGATCTGATCGAACTTGGCTTGTTGTCCTTCACGTATAAACAGCAGTCTATGACTCATTAAGCCTCGGTAAGTATCGATACGAATAGGAATAAACTCTTGTTCTAATTTTTCAGATGTACCACCCCAAGTTAATGAAATAGCGCCTGTTTTCATCGAAGCTAATACTTTGGATTTAGATAACTTAGTCGCAGTTGATTGTAGCTGGTATTTAGTTTGCGCATGTGACAAGGTTAACTCTAAAAGCCCTCGCATATAATTGCTTTGCGAAGCGGATTTTTTATTTAATACCACAACCCCCTCTGCCGCTAGCCCTACAGAAACCTGAAAGTAAACAGCTACAACAATAACAACGAAAATTAACTTTGCGATTTTCAACATACCAAACCTCTCAATCGAACCAATGCCACCGGTAGCAATTATAGATCAAATAGTAAGAAAAAAGTAACATAAATGTAAAAATAAATAGATTTATTAAACAAGAATGGATTTAAAAATAGACAAGTTATTGATTTTAAAACCATTAATTTTTTAAAAAAAGAGACTTAACCCAGACTAAATTATACGCAAAATAAGCTTTACTCTAAACTCACTTGCACACAAATGCTACCGGTGGCATTATTGTAAAAAGTAATGTTCATAAATATGTAACAAGTATAGATAAATAAAAAACGACAAGAACTAAATTAACGAGAGCGAAAATGAAAATAGCATTAATGAATGAATTCAGCCAAGCCGCTAAAAACCCAGTTGTATTAGAACAGTTACAAGCGGTGGCCGATGAACATAAACATAGTGTATTTAATGTCGGTATGAATAGCGATAACGATCATAGACTCACTTATATCCACTTAGGCATTATGGCCAGCTTACTACTGAACTCAAAAGCCGTTGACTTTGTAGTAACCGGATGTGGCACAGGACAAGGCGCACTGATGTCATTAAATGCTTATCCTGGTGTCACTTGCGGTTATTGTATTGAACCTTCAGACGCTTTCCTGTTTGCGCAAATCAACAATGGTAATGCGTTATCTTTACCTTTTGCCAAAGGTTTTGGTTGGGGTGCGGAATTGAATATGAGATATATATTTGAAAAAGCGTTTACCGGCGTAAAAGGCCAAGGGTATCCACCAGAGCGCAAAGACTCTCAAGTCGCCAATGCTGGAATTTTAAATCAAATAAAAAGTGCTGTATCTAAAGACTACATGAATGCCTTGGCATGTATTGATAAAGAATTACTGCAAACGGCTGTAGCAGGTAAGCGTTTTCAGCAATGCTTATTTGAACATGGTCAAGATCAAGAAATTGCCAGTTTAGTAAACGATTTAATCGCTTAACCAGCGGAGCTCTTTTCTATATTGAAAAGAGCGCGGTCTTGTTATGTAACTAGCCTGGTACCTTAACTCAAAAGTTTTGAACGGTTGAATTTATAACCATTTGCTAAATTATAGAGTCGATTTTACATCAAAAAACCCTGTGTTAGCTGAAGTAAATTCGGCCCAACAACATATCAGAACTTTTGTGTCGGAGTACTAATACCTTTTCTATTTAATTTTGATTAGTTGAAACAAGGCTAGCTATGTTTTGTAGGTTCGACGCTCGCTTCAAGCACCTACTTTTGGAGCCTCGACAATAGCTGCATATATTAAGCAATGTGGCAGCTGGAAACCAAACCTGTAGCAGCTCAGCAGCTATTGTCGAAATAAATTTCGACCTACAAGGGATTCAACTGATCATTTCTTTTTTGAAAAAAGTATCAGTTTATCAACCCATTAAGTCTAACGATAAACATTAGAATTTAATCAATTTGAATATTATGAATTTATCAGTGTTTGCAAAAATTCAAAAGAGCCCTACCCTCGCCCATGAATTAACTGAGCAGTTAAGACAAAGTATCAAAATAGGCGAATTTAAATGCGGTGACAAACTGCCAGCCATTCAAGAAATTGAAAAGCAAACTGGTGTGAGTCGTACCGTCGTGCGAGAAGCTGTTGCCCAACTTCATGCAGAAGGTTTAGTCACAAGTAAACAAGGCAGGGGCATTTTTGTCATTGAAAATAACACTGCAGCTAAATTAGAAATAGGTCAATTTGAGTTTTTTAATAAATCTAATGTTATTTCCATATTAGAACTACGCAAAACAGTAGAGATTGAAAGTTGCGCTTTGGCAGCAATCCATCACTCAGCAGCTCAATTAAACAACATTAAAGAGGCATTAAAACGCTTAGAAGATAAGTTAGCAACACAAGGCAACACTACATACGAAGACATCAATTTACATAATGCAATAGCAGCAGCAACTGGTAATCAATTCATTCAACGCTTTGTTGAGTTTGCAGGCACTTGCCACTTAAATGCAGAAAAAGCATTGTTTAACCACAATGACGACACCCCGTTAGAAAACACCTTGATTAAAATGATTAATCAAGAGCACAGACAAATAGTAAATGCGATCCAGAAACAAGATCCTGATCTTGCTAAAGAATCTATGCGTCAACATTTAGAAAACAGTATTAATCGCTTGTAGGCAAATATTATAGTTTTACTTTAACTAAGTGATTTAATTTGAAAAAATTGAAAAAATTGAAAGAAATGACAATCTAAAGCCAAAGCTAATGCCCTGCATTATTAACAAAAAAGAAAAGGGCATTCTAATTAATTACATCTAATAGACTTTATTCCCAAAAAGGCTCTCCCCTTCTCTAGCCATTAGTTAAATTGCAGGGTCGATTTTACATCGAAAAACCTTGTATTAGCCGAAATAAATTTGGCCCTACAATGCAACAGGTTTTTAATCTCGCACGCTTTTCTACTTAGATTGCAAATAAAAACGAGAGCAACATGTCATAACTTTTGTGTCAGAGTATTAGTACTGTTTCAATAAAGAAATGATCAGTTGAATCCCTTGTAGGTTGGCCTTTGCCTAAATGGATTTTGGTACTTGGGATTTGTCTGGAACAAAAATCCCGCAGGCCAATATTTAAACCGTTGTAACTCGCGTACCCATCAGCCTAAAGACCGACCCAATGTCGTTAACTTAAGCCAACGTAGAAACTAATCAAAATTAAATTGAAACAGCACTAACTCATCCATTTTTCATTCTGACTCGATTGACAACCACTTAGTAACTCAAACAGCAAGCCGCTAACCAACAACAAGTCGCAACATAAAAAGGCTGTTGGCAAGACATGGCTTCAGAGCAGCTAATATTGGTAGTCTTGCCCATTTGGACAGTAAGGTTTGCAGGCTCTACAGGCATAAATGCTCATCTACAAAATTTGTACATACCATAGTGTTATTAATTCACCTCTCCCTTGTCTCTATCAAAGGTAAATTAGCGCTAGATATCGAAAAAATAAATTTACGATTTCACTGTGAAATCACACAGACATACCAACACAAACTAAAGTACATCAACGATTTCACTGTGAAATCACACTGATATACCAACAAAAACTAATGTACTTCGACGATTTCACTGTGAAATCACACTGATATACCAACAAAAACTAATGTACTTCGACGATATCACTGTGAAATCACACTGATATTCCAACAAAAACTAATGTACATCGACGATTTCACTGTGAAATCACACTGACAGGCCAACACAAGCTAAAGTACATCAACGATTTCACTGTGAAATTAAATCTGCATATAGCTAATGCTACAAGAAAAACTAAAAAAGATAACATTCCTTAATAACTTCCTCTTGAACATATTGCCTTCAACTAACCAACATGACAAAATAACGTCATAGTTACGCTTTTTTATCACAATTACGGAATTAAGGCTTCATGACGAATAACTTAGCACAGTCCAAAAGGGTATCCAGTAGAGCACATAAGATGCTTGAAGATCTCACACAAATCATATCTCAACAAAAAGATGAAGTCGGGATTGGCCAATATACTAAGCGCTATTCCAAAACTAACTTGCATTCAATGCCTAGTTTGTCTAAAGCGATTGTTGAAAAAACCGTTAGCGACATGGAAAAAGAGGGTTATGTATTTGAAAGAAAAGGCGATTCAAATTTTTACTCAATAACATCTGATGACGTTATAAAAATTTATGAAAAAAGAGGCGAAAAAAAATACCGCGACAAATACCAAGACCCTTACGTTATTATGATAAGTAACCTAAAAGGTGGGGTTAGTAAAACCGTTTCCACGGTAACGCTTGCGCATGCATTACGCACTCATGACCATTTACTTAAAGAAGATTTAAGAATTTTAGTCATTGATTTAGATCCTCAATCGTCTGCCACTATGTTTTTACGTTCAGACAACGCAATTGGCTCAGTCGATAACACGGCAACACAAGCCATGCTGCAGAATATTGATGAAGAAGAGTTGATTAATGACTATATCATTTCTTCTAATATTAAAAATGTTGACCTTTTACCTTCTAGTATTGATGACGCATTTATTGCTTCTGATTGGGGCATGATTTGTGAAGAGCACTTGCCAAATACTCACCCTTCAAAAGTATTATCAGAAAACCTTATCAGTAAATTAAAAGGGCACTATGATTTTATTTTTGTCGATAGTGGCCCGCATTTAGACGCACTACTTGAAAACAGTATAGTGGCAGCGGATTTACTTATGACCCCCATCCCTCCAGCAACCGTTGATTTACATAGTACGTTAAAGTACTTAAATCGCTTACCCGATTTAGCCCAATCTTTAGCCGAACGTGGTTCTAGTGTTAAGTTTTCAAGAAATGTTGGGTTTATGACAAAAATCCAATCAAAAACCGATCATGAACAAAGTAAATCGATTGCTAAAGAAATCTTTGGCAGTGAGTTATTAGATGCAGATTTACCAAGAATTGATGCATTTGAACGATGTGGTGAGTCGTTTGATACTGTTATTTCTGCTACAGGCATGGTTTATCAGGGCAGTGAAAAAACATTACAAAAAGCCAAAGAAAGTGCTTACCGATTTGCACTTTCCGTATTTAATAAAATACAAAACATTCGAGACGGAGTGTATTAAAAGTGAGTAAAGTAAAAAAGATTGTCGGCCGCAGAAATATAACGTCAACGACAACTACGCTATCTAATGATATTAAAACGATCCAACTCGCTTCTGGTACAGAGATAGATTTGACGGCTTATACCGTGCCACACGCATCAATTGAAAGCGAAACCTTTGTCAACGAAACCATTAACGGTCGTTTTCAAGATAATCTGAGTGCTGAAAATTTAAAAGACATAACTGAAACCATAAAAACGAATCAATACTATCCCGTTATCGCGAGAAAAATTGGTGACAGATTCGATATATTAGATGGTTCAAGAAGAAGACAAAGTGCCATTCTCACTGGTGTCAATCTTGAAATGTTGTATACCGAAAACGACATTTCAGAAGAAGATGCCATGATGCTGTCAGAGCAATTACAAACAGCAAAGGAGCTGAGTATTGCAGAGCAGGGCGCTAAATACTTAAGAATGATGGAACGATTAAATATTGACGGCAAACGCCTAGCACAGAAAATTGGCGTTAGCGCAGCTAAGATATCAAGGTGCACAAGAGCAGCCTCAGTAAGCCGACCTCTTTTAAGTATTTTTCCTGATATCAACGAACTATCTGTACGCGACTACGTTGAACTGGCTAAGGTTAATGAACTTTTAGTTAAAAGCGGAGATCCAATAGAAGAGTTTTGCGCCACCTATAAACAACAGACACAAGAGCAAGATCTAACAGATACCAAAAGTATTCTTAAAACGCTCAGCGACTCATTCAAATCTGCAAAAGCACCAAGCGCTAAATTAGCGTCTCCTATCTTCGAATTTAAACAAAAAGGCTTGGCTGCAAATAAAATTGAAAAGGGTAATAAACTATCGTTTGAATTTAATAAATTACCCAATGAAACAAAAGAAAAGATAGAAGCGGCAATATTATCTGTACTGCAAGAGCAACATAGTGACTAATCACTAAAACGTCCACAATTGTTGTCTCCACTCCCGACTCAAGGCACTAAACAGTGCCTTTTTTTGTACCTCAATACACAGAATATGGATTAACTGCTATTGAAAGCCAATCATTTTTTATAGCCACTCGCTTTAAACCCAGTATCGACAAGCCTTCAGCAAAAATTTGTACCTCACCACAATAAAACTGGATCACCCATCAAACTAATAGCCAACAAACGTTTTAAAACATGGTTGGGGCAGTTAAATTAGTACTGGACGACATTGAGTCAGCTCTAAAGCTTAGAATAAGGTGGTTAGATTCGTACCGGACAACAATAACATTGGATCCTTTGTACTGGTCAACATAAAAGTAGCGCTAAAGCTGAGGGTAGGGCGGCTAAATTTGTACCAGACAACAATAACATTGGATCAACTGTACTGGACAACATTAAATTAGCGCTAAAGCTAAGAGTAGGTGCAGTAAAATTTGTACCGGACAACAATAAGGCTGGATCTTTTGTACTGGACGACATTAAATTAGTGCTAAAGCTGAGAGTAGGACGGATAAATTTGTACCGGACAACAATAACATTGGATCAACTGTACTGGACAACATTAAAGTAGCGCTAAAGCTGAGTGCAGGGAAGTAAATTTGTACCGGACAACAATAAGATTGTATCAACTGTACTGGACAACATTAAATTAGCGCTAAAGCTGAGGGTAGGGCAGTTTAATTTGTACCGGACAACAATAAGATTGGATCCATTGTACTGGACAACATTAAAGTAGCGCTAAAGCTGAGTGCAGAGAAGTTTAATTTGTACCGGACAACAATAACATTGGACCCATTGTACTGGACAACATTAAAGTAGCGCTAAAGCTGAGTGCAGGGAAGTAAATTTGTACTGGACAACAATAAGATTGGATCCATTGTACTGGACAACATTAAAGTAGTGCTAAAGCTAAGAGTTGTGCAGTTAAATTTGAACCGAACAACAATAACATTGGATCCATTGTACTGGACGACACAAAAACAGTGTTTAAAACAGGGAGTAGAGCAGTTAAATTTGTCCCAGACAAAGAATAAGCCGTACTGAACAACATAAATCAGCTACTAAAGCGCAGAACAGCACGCGATAGCTGTGCCTTTACAGGGAAGTCGGTACTTTTTTAAACTCTTGGTACACTCGCCAATCTAATTTTTACATCGACTTCAGGTAAGATTAAGCTCTTTAATGTTTTTGTAGAAGAATGATTGTGTTGAAGTCAGAAACGCCCTGTAAACACAATTGTAGAGCGCACGGAACAATATCAGGCATATATAGCCTATATCCATCCATGGCTAATGTGTTATCTACAGCTTCAAATAAGCCACTCACCACTAAACTAACAAGCTTGCTTAAGACTAAGGAGGCTAGAACCTGCAGTAATTATCGAAACTGGTACTTTTTCCATTTAATTTTGATTAGTTGAAACACGGCTAGCTATTTTTGTAGGTTCGACGCTCGCTTCAGGCGCCTACTCTTGATGCCTGCATGGATAGAAGGTCTGTCTCATCTACACAAATATTAATTATCTCAAGCTAACCAAAAGGCAAAGAAAAATGCGGATTGGTAGTTAGTATTTTGTGGTTTAAAAAGTACCGTCTTTCCTGCGAAAGCAAAGCTACCGCGTCCTGCTATCGCCCTCGCTTAAAGCGCCTACTTTTGGTACCTGCATCCATGCAGGCAGGAACCCAGTGACTTTTGCTTAAACCAGACTATGTTTATCCAACAAAAATCGTTGGTTCCCCGCATGCGCGAGGATGACGAGGGTGTTTTCCTAAGCCTGGGTGATAAAATTTCAACCTTTTAACGTAAAAGAGCGCTTCTGAAACTTGTGATCAAGAGGCATGGATAGCAGGTACTTGGTATTTGTCTGGAACAAAATTCTGCGCGTCGTATTTTAAGGCTTTGCTTTGACGAAGCAGCAACTCGACCTAAACGAGATCCAACTACTCACTTTCTTTATAGAACAGTACTAGCAAAATAAACGCAAAAACAAATTAAGTAAGCAATACTTTAAATTAACGCTTAAAATGCGAAAATATTTCAAATTGAATACCAAAACACCCTGTGTGTATCCTGTGCATATCCTGTTATTTTAATTGTACTGGACAACATTAAGATTCGGGATGGACGACAATAAAGCCTGTACTGGACAACCCATGTGGTGTATTGGACAACCTTAAAGCTGTACTGGACGACGAACAACTTGTACTGGACAACTTCAAACACGATGTAAGATACTGAAATATAACGTTTTTTACGAACTAAAATTACCTAAAACTATTAAAATTTATTCAAATTAAATAACAAAAATATTAATTATAAAAATAGGTAAATTTACTAATTGGACAAAACCAATTGTTGTCCATAATTTATGTTGATCTATTATCAGATACATATAATAATCAACTATCTTCTTTTGTCATTTTCTAATTTATGTCTAGCACAGTTAAAGCAATTGCTCTTGAAAAGGCAGGTTCTATATTAGCCATTCCAGTATCCTTTCAATGGGATACTTTTATTCAAGAAGTTCAATCGCTAAATGACAGAAAAATAATTGACGATATCGATCACCAGTTATTCCAATCATTAAATACGTTAGCCACAACACAAACCAAAACTCTAAATCAACCTGGGGATTATCATTTAGTTAATATTTTTTACGTATTTGATTTATTGGAAAGTAAACCTAGCAACACCAAAATTGGACGATCAAATAGATATAACCGTCTAAGCAAATACAAAAAGTTAGAATTTCTCTATAAAGTAGAAAATGAACAAAGAAATGATTGTTTAGGCGTTAGCAAAGTTAATCAAAAAAAAGAAATCCTCCTACTTAACAATGTAGTTAGTGATTTAATCCCTGACCCAGCGCCCTCAGCATTAGAATTATTTCCAGACAATCAAATCATTCATAATAAAAATCCAGATTCACAAGAAATAACTCAAGCATTAAAAACAATGCATACCCAACCAATAATAGGCAATATTATTGGTCGCACTGTACCCACTAGTCACTTACGGGCAGAAAAAACTAAAATAATAAAAATCCCCGTACCTGTAGATGGTAAAACCTGTCATATTTCAGTAGAAGCTTCAACATTAGCTAATTCTGATATGATGGACAGTGACGATCTAATCGCAGCAGAATGCGTTTATAGTCATATTCGTGAATACGTTATTGATAACCGCAAAAAGCTACGTAGTAGCTTACCCGTTAAAAAAACTTGGCTAATTTCAATAAGTAAACTTATCGAGTTGACATTATCCAGAAACCAACAATACGCCGGTGGCAAAGACAAGATAAACTTCTATAAACGTCTTGTTAGGATCTCATCAACTGAATTTTTAATCGATTTTAGTGAAATACCCAAAGATTCACTACTAAGAGCCGTTTTCGTTAATGAATCTGGCGATATTGTAGATCGCCAACGCTTAAGATTAATCAGCATTATTGACGAGGTTGATGCCGTTCAACTGGAATTCACTGAACTAATGGAAACCAAGCCAAAGGCCATTCCTAGCTATATATCAGTTGCATTACCGCCAAGTATCCAATTGCATGTTGAAGAGTTTGTTATGAATGAAGGCATTGAAGACGCCGAGTTTTTACCTTCATTTACCCGAGAAATGATCCTAATTAAAAGCAAAAATGCGGGTTTTCTTTGGACATTGAATAACTACATAAAAAGTATGTTATCACGACAAGGTTTAACTCACGGGCCAATGGATCTTGATCGGTTTCTTACAAACTGGAAAGCATTAAGCGATACAGAAAATCGTCAAAAACAAATTAAAGATAATAAACGTTACCTTTTTCATCATTTACTTAAACCAGAAAACTGCATAGCAGAACAAGGCTCAATTTCTGCAATCCGCAATGCACGCTCTGATTTCCTAATCAGCATGTACGACCACGTGCTTTATGTTATTTGGACGGAAACCCCAACCAATGCCTCGCCAAATTTAAGGCGCATTATAAATTACAAATTTTGGGCTATTAACTTAGACAAGAAAAGATCCAAACAATTAGTAGCTTTAAGAGAAAATAATAATGTTTCAGCAGTTTTAGATATGATGGAAGAAATGAAGATTAAACCCTTATCGTTAAACTTACCTGTGCAAGAAAGTTAAATAGTAAACATAAGTGATTTCACAGTGAAATTACGTCTTTTTTTACAAATGCGCAATTAGGTCATCATTATCGTAAATCGGACTCTGTAGTAAGAGATTATGACGTTATCGGTTTAAAAGAATTTGAATCGTTGCTCGAATCTGAAGTATCCAAATGGGTTTCTCGTATAGAGAATACATTTAAAGACCTCAACATAGACAAATTTGATGGTCAGGATGTAAGAGTTGAACAAGTAAAAGCTACCTTTAAAGTAGTATCTAAACTAATAATTCGGGTTTAGAAGTAAGCCCGTTTAGCAACCAAACAATCGCTGAGGCATTAAATTTTAATATTGATCATAGTGTCCGCCGATAGCAAAAATATAAATTCGATGCTCGTCAAATTTATAGATCAAGCGGTCTTTTTGGGAAATTCGTTTAGACCATAAACCCGATAGGTTATGTTTTAACTGTTCTGGTTTACCTAAGCCTTGTGATGGATCACTCCGCAACATTTCTTTAAGTAACTTGCACAAGGCTTTATGCAGCTTCTTATCCTTTTCTCGTATCTGCTCATAAACAGCCCAGGTATTACCTTCAAATACCAGTGATCTCATTCATCTGCTCTTCATTTGGTTCATACCCTTGATTGGTATTATGAGTTCTCATAGATTCTGCTATCTGCTGCATCAAATTAGAACTTTGTAACACGTGTAACGTTTCTTGCTCCCGCTCCCAATCTTCAGCACTCATAACAACAAAGTCTTCACCAGCTCGCCTTGTTACCTTTAAAGGTTCATGCTCATGAGCTGCTTGTTCTACATATGACTTAAGGTTATCTCTAAATTGGTTTACGCTAATACTATTCATTGTTTACCTCATTTATGTACCCAATAACCGTACAAAATTAAGTGTATAATAAAAATCTAACAAACGCATCAACATGGATTTAAAAGTTTGCATCCTGTCGAATTAACTTTCTATAAATTGGTATCCAAAGAAATCGAATTGTCTAAATTTGAGAATTGGGTGTACTCAAAAGCAACACTCGAACAAACTCTCAATTATGAAGATTACCTCGAAATTATTTCAATAAATTACAAAAATAAAAAAAGTGGTGGCAGTTAGGGTTGTGAATACAGTCAATAATTCACCAATTAACTACATTTTATTATCAATTAAGTAGGCACTTACTTAATTTTAGTGCAAGAATATATATGAGTATAAGAACATAGCTGTAAATACGTATATTTTCGACCATTGGTCATTTTCTCCGAGTGATTAGGTGGCGAGGGGAGTTTTTGTCGAATTACAGCTTCTATAGGTTGCTTGGTTTTAACTAGTACAGGTAATTTAGGCTTGATAGTAATTGGTGAACCATCATAAAAAGTAACATACAGTACAGGCTCAATAGGTTTGGGGCGTATTACTTTAATGCTGTGGCCTTTATCTAGCTCAATATCTATTTTGTGTTTAACACTGGCTAAGTGTTGCAGCCAACTTTCGCGGGTAAAGCCAAAGGGTAGGGTGGTTAATGTTCTGTTGCCTAATTTGCTTAAGTACTCGGAAATGTCTTTAATAAATTGATGGTTAAAATCAATATTCCAACTGTATGAAAACTGTTTAACCGGCTGCTCAATATAGTCGATTTTTCTGGTTAACATAAGTTGATTAACCATAGGTAAGCTTTTAAATAGCAGGTCATTGGCCGCATAAATTTTTTGCCCAGCGTCATCAAAAATATACCCCGCCTTACCATTCATTTTTAAAAAGTCGCTGATAGTTTGTTTGGTTTGATTAACCGTTTCGATTAGCCTTATTAATGATTCAAACTGGTGATCACTTTGCACAGTGACCACACCAGGGTAGCGATTAACATGTTTGACGATTTCTCCGGCTTCTAGTTTGAAATGAGCTAATGCTGTTATCGCGAGATCAATACTTCCTTGTTCCAGTATTTCAGGTTTACGCAGGTGGGTATTTATTTGGCCTATTTTATAAACGTGGCTTTGTAAATTGCTAAGCTCGCTTTGTAGCGTTTTAACGCTTTCATTAATTTGATTGTAAAGGCTGATCAGTTCAATCGACTTATCCATCGCATACTTCCCAACATGCTATTTTGAGCTTTTATGTTAGCTACTGTTTAAAATATTTTAGCGTTTATAAGCAGTGTTCTTCCGTGTGCTATTTTAATTAAATGATTGTATGTTGGGAAGTAATAAGGTTATTAATCAATATAAATTAATAACCCTCGCTAATTTACATTGATTAATTTGGTTACTACCAATTGGAGATAATTGAAGTCAGTAAAATCGAGTTTACCAAAAGAAGTTATCCCCGATTTCTGTGGATAAATCTGTGCCTAAGTTTTTAACACAGAGTAACGACACTCATGCGCTTAATAAGTGATTGTTTCAGACTATTAAGAGGGTCACTAAAATAATGTCAGAAACAAATTTCTTAATCTCAATAAAGGCAGAAAATCCTAGGTAATAACATGCCTAGAACTAAGCTAATTTTGTCGAAATGAATTTTGACCTTGTATATTCAAGCAGTAAGCATACAAGATTTTTATTGCCGATAAATCTTAAGTACCAGCATCCATGCCGGCACGAGGATGACGAAGGTATTTTCTTAAGCCAAAGTGAAAAAATTTCAACCCATTTACGTAAAAGAGCACAACAACTAAATACTTTAAAAAAGCTGCTTATTGTTCTTTTTACGCACCGCTGTATAAATGTCTTCCATAGCGTCAATAAACGAGTTACTGCGTGGCAAAAACTCAGGATAATCACCTTGCTTTTTAATTAAAGCAGCAGCTGTCGTAGTTGATTGCTCGTTATGCTCTAAGCCATTAGCTGGTAGGCGTTTCAGTGGCAGGCTTCATTTGCCAAAATTGCGCTAAATTAATGGATTGATTAGCCGCCAATGGTGTGTTGTCACATTCAAATGCTGGGTATCTGTGATCACTTATTTCTATATCAACTTGTTGCTTAGTCGCTAAGTGTTCAGCAAAAGCTTGGCCTAGTTCTGTCTGAGCAAGCGCTTTATGCAAAGCTTGTGGTGACAACCCGCGCAATTGAAATAACAACATGGGGTTAGTATCGAGTTGCTCGGCGATACGATAATACGCGCCAGCAATATGCTTACAGGGGTTAGCGTGATCAGGGCAGGTGCAACTGGCATCAATATCATTAAATGATGTGGGTAATAACGAGTGCGGGGTAAAGCCTTGCTGAATCGAGTCAGGGATCTCATTTAGCATGAGCTTAGATAACCAACCTGGGTACTGACAAAGCTTTGCGATATTAGCTTGCCAGTCTTTATCCGAGATCATTTTAAAGTTTAAGCTTAACCTGGCTTAGCGTGTTCAAGTCAAACATACATTTTTCCTGTGTTATCAAACGCGCTGGATGTGGTTTGCCAAAATAAGTGAATTAAGTGCATGAGAAACGATAATTATCGAGAGCAATTATATTTTTGCTGATTCTGCCTTTCCGTACAGGTGGTGCAAATGCAATTTATCTTGTTTCTAAAATGTTGATGTGCATTGTTGAGCTAGCCTTTGGCACTTAGGTATTTTACAAACAAATATTTCCCATTAATCTGCCCAAGCAGTTCAGCTAACTTCAAATTCCCCCACAAAAAACAACCAATAATATGAATTATGTTAAATATATAAGGATGTTCAGTATTAACCATCCAGCCTATCTCATCCACAATAAAAAGGCTGAACACACTAAATCAGCCAACTTTAGACGTGAGATTGCTGCCATTGACTATATGTTAATTGATTTAGCTGAATTTAGTAAGAAAGTACGTTTGCTTAAACGGGCCGTTGATTAGCGGCCTTAGTTAGGTGAGATATTTAGTATTTCGCTCTAAATTTTTCAGCGACTTCTATATACTTAGTCATGCTCCAACATTTTTTATGTGCATCTTCTTCAATCACATCTATCAGAAGGTAGTAATTTGCGTTAGTAAAACCTGAGCAATAAATAACATAGCTATCGCTAGCATAATGCTTGGTTATATGAAAATGACGTACATCAGCTAGTTTAGCATTGGGAGGCGTCCCAAAATCAGCATCCTTGCCTAAGAGGCATGACTTATAATTCTTGTCTGATTTAAGGTTCTTGATTTCTTTGGCGTAAATATCGGTTAGCGGGTGTGAGAGCTTTGGGTTTTTAAAGACTTTAACCTCCACTAAGCTACCTCGACGAATTCAATTTCATCATCTGAATTGTAGTTGTCCCAATATTCGCTAAACGTTTCTGACGCTGTACGTATGTTGATTTCTGATGTGTATAGTACGGGTTCTGATTCTGGGTTTTGTAGATGTTTGAACACTTGAAGAATTGTAAGGAGCGCATTTTCAATAAATAATAACGCTTCTTTGATTTCTTTATCTTCTTCATTATACGCTAACACATGGTACATATCGGCGGCTTCGCTATATAGCTCAATCAATTCACTTAACCCTTCTTCTGTCAGTTCGCCAGGGGAGATATTGTTAACGATAAGAGAGGTATATTCGTTTAAATTAGCTAAAAGCCATGTGAACAGTTTAAGAACTTCAGCTTTAGATTGATGCAGCAAAGCATCTGAAATCAAAGACTTCATTACGCTAGGTGTATTTTGGATTAGCGATAAGTTCATAATCTACTCAAGAACATAAGATAATTGTTAATTATATAGCTAGATATTTAAAAAGTAAAAAGACGCAGAATATTGGCATTGGGGTCTATTTATGTGTTTGTTTGTCATAAAGCAGACATTACGTAGCTAACGCTTACAAAAGTAAACAACAAACTTCAATCTTAGTGCAACAGAATGACTATCTGCGGTTAGACAGTCACTTAGTATTTAGACTTAGTATTGAATCACCATTTGATGACCATACGACTCAAGACAATCACAATTGAAATCGCCATAAAATAATAGGCTGCCTCTAAAGTAATTAAGCACTAAACTAAAATGCATAATTTTTAGTGGCTGCGAAAACCACCACCATCCGAGAAAAAACTAGAAAAATCGAACCTGATAAGACCATAATTAACTGAGTAAGATAAACACTGTGCAAAACACATAGTGGCACTATTCGGGTGTTAAGTAACCTAGGGATCAACAGCAATGCAAAACGACAAGGACCACCACGACGGTTCGACTAGTATTGGCAAAGGCAAAATAATACTTCTGATTATTGTTTTGGCTATAAGCGTGTTTGTTTATTATCACAAAACCCATCAAGCGGCAGCTCAAGCCCCCGCTACCGTTACGCAAGTCAATCCAGAAAATACACCATCCGTGTTAGCTGACAATCCCGCAGTTGAAATTGATGATAACAACAGCAGTATGACTAATACAAACCAAGCCACAAAACCGCAAAATCCTCGTTTTTTTGCCGACTTTAAGGTTATTAATAATTGCCCAGTGGAGAAAGATAAAAACACGACTCAAATGTTAAACACGTTACTGCAACGGGCGTACGTGGATGAAAAGTACACAACTAAACAATGGCAAGTTGATGATTTATTGACATTAAAAGCCCTTTTTCCACGCAATATTAGTCAAGAGTATTGGCCCAATGTAATCGATAGGCTCAAATTAATATTGAAATACTACCATCTTAAGTTAAACACTCGGCTGTATGAACCATCTACCATTTATCTAATTGTGATCCGTGATCGAGAAGAATATTTACAAATATTAGATCAACTATCATTTGACGGTAAGCACAGTCAAGGCGTGTATTTTTCATCAACCAACTTAGCCTTTGTTAATTATAAGACTTCGCAGCAAGCTCAAATCACAGCGTTACATGAGTCGGTGCATAGATTAAATCAACACTTTTATGGCTATACCGCACGCTGGCTGAACGAAGGGTTAGCGCAATATTTAGCTAATTTGCTATTACTCAATAAGGTTGATTTAGACTTTTCACAACTCAAATCAGATATCGATCCCTATACGTTAATAAACGCTTATCATCACCAGCCTTGGCAAGGTGAAGAATATGCTCAGCTATATCCCGCGGCACTTAAATTAACGGCTTTTCTCCTGCAAATTGAACAAGGAGAAAGACGCTGGCAAAAAATTCTCGATATGGAGAGTGTTAAAAAATGCCAAATGCTAAGCCGCGATGATTACTCTGACTGGGTATTAGAAGATATGTACAATCCCTACCTCACTTATGATGAGTGGGAAAGCTTGATGGCCACACAGTAGACAACAAAACAAGACATAAAAATTATTTATCATGGCTATGGCTATTGACGTTTTACATGTCGTTCTATTGATGCAACCGCTCTATTTTCAAACAGTTATACCCCCAACTTTGTTTGTATAAAATTGAGTTAAAAACGCAAGAAAAATCAGGCTTATATTTTTAAACCTACAATCGAATAGTAAGCGTAAATATTAATCTTCCTTTTAAAAAATTAACAAAACAACCTAAATCCGTAAATTCATCACAAAAATTAGAAAACACAACTAATTGATATTTAAAACTTTTTAAGTTTAAACGATGTGGAAATTAAAAAATACACATTTTAACATTTGATTAATATTTCTTTAATTAATATACTGATTTGCGATGTATTTTGTTGATACGCAAAATACATTGTTCAAAGCAACACATAACACAACCCAAAATGCCACCGGTAGCTATTTCGTAAATGCTACCGGTAGCATAAACAATAATTATTAGTTAAGGTGAAAATATGAAAGCCCAAACTCTGTTTAGGTATTCAATCAACGCCGCGGCAGTCGCCACAGCACTTTATGCAAATGCAACCATGGCTAATGGTTTCCACACGCAAAATGGTGGAACAACCGGCGGACAAGGTGGCAACACTGTATACGCAACAACAGGTACACAAATTCACGAAGCGCTATGTAATCGCGCCTCTAGTGACACACCCATAATTATCCAAGTTGAAGGCACAATTAACCACGGCAACACTAGCAAAGTGTCTGGTGATAGCTGTAATACTGCCGATGGGGTTATTGAACTTAAAGAAATAAGCAATGTTAGCCTAATAGGAGTTGGCGACGGTGCATTGTTTGATGAATTAGGTATTCATATCCGTAATTCATCCAACATCATTATTCGTAATGTACATGTACGCAATGTTAAAAAGTCGGGTTCTCCTACCTCAAATGGTGGTGATGCGATTGGCATGGAATCGAATGTATCGAACGTTTGGGTTGACCACGTAACTTTAGAAGCGCAAGGTGGCGAGTCTGACGGTTATGATGCCCTATTCGATATGAAAGCCGACACAAAATATGTCACGCTATCGTATAGTATTTTACGCAATTCGGGTCGTGGTGGCCTAGTGGGTTCCAGCTCAAGCGATACAGAAAATGGTCCAGTCACTTATCACCATAACGTTTATGAAAATATCGATTCACGTGCGCCATTAATGCGTGGGCGTATTGGTCATAGCTATAACAACTATTTTAACGGCATCAACAAGTCGGGTATTAATGTTCGCGTTGGTGGCGAAATGAAAGTAGAAAATAACTACTTTACCAACGCTAAAGATCCATTAGGTACGTTCTACACCAATGACATGGGTTATTGGGATGTCAGCGGCAACACATTTACCGACAGCGTTGTCTGGACTGCTGACGCCGACGATAACCACCCAGCAGGTCCAAACGTAGTTTCCACTACCTCAGTTAACATTCCTTATGGCTACAGTTTAGATGGTGCCGATTGTTTACCTAATATGTTAAGCAGCATTGCGGGGGCAAACACAGGTTTAGCGGTATCTGACGGTTCATGTACTATTACCAACCCAGAGCCAGTACCTGATCCGGACCCGACGCCAGACCCTGATCCAACACCGGATCCAGATCCCGTACCAGCACCTGACGGCGATGAAGTATTAAATATTACTGAATCGGGCACTTCGAGTGATTTCTTTACTATTTCAGGCAACCTTTCATCGTCAAAAGGCACGGTTAACTATAATGGTTTAACCTTAACGCAAGCGTTGAAAATTGAATCTAGCACCTCAATCACCTTTAACTCAGTTGAAGACGGTCAATTGGTACTTGTATTCAACGATGGTCAAGGCGGCAACATTAAAATCAATGGTACTAACCACGCTGTTTCTAACGGATTGTTGACGGTTGATTTACCCGCAGGCAGTCATTCGATCACCAAAGGTGACACGATGAACCTGTATTATATGAGCCTAGCTTACGCTAACAGCGAGCCTGCGCCAGAGCCAACTCCAGATCCTGAACCAGTACCTGATACAGGTGAAGTAGCAGCAGCAACGAGTATCAATGCTAGCGATGTGACGGTAACTTGGTCTACAACTGATATTGCCAATATCTCTGGCCAACAAATCTATCGCGATACTGATGCCGATTTAAATGGTCGTGTAAGAATTGCTTCAGGTGTAACGGGTAACTCATTCACCGACTATGGTGTTGCAGATGGTACATATTACTACTCCGTGAAAATTACCGGTAACGATGGTAATACCTATAACTCTAGCGCGGTACAGGCTAACGTTATCACTTCAGTCTCTAGTTTAACTATTGAAGAAAACGCCAATGGCTTTTGTTCGGTCGAAGGCAGCATTGACAACAACCACAGTGGTTATACCGGTGTAGGTTTTGCTAATACCGACAATGCAACAGGTACTGGTATTAACTATGCTATTACCGTACCTTCTGCTGGCGAATACCAACTTAGTGCGCGTTACGCAAATGGTGCGACAGATGATCGCCCTGCTGCCATCATAGTCAACGACACTTTAGAAGGAAACCTATCACTACCCGCTTCTGGTGCATGGGCAAACTTCACTGATTCTAGCCAAGTTAGCGTTAGTTTAAGTGCAGGTTTAAACTTTGTACGTTTACAAGCCACAGGTTCTGCTGGCTTAGCTAACATTGATAGCTTAAGCCTTGTTGGCGCAGCCCCTGAAGCAGGTGACTGTAACGGCCAAGTTGGTGATGGTTCTCCTGAGCCAACTCCTGAACCTGAGCCAACTCCTGAACCTGAGCCTACACCTGATCCGGAACCAACTCCCGATCCGGAACCAACACCAGATCCTGAACCAACGCCTGATCCAGATACAAGTAACGAAGTGCTAAACTTCACTGAATCAGGATCATCAAGCAGTTTCTACAGCGTATCGGGTAACCTTTCATCTTCCAAAGGTACAGTTAACTACAACGGCTTAACCTTAACTCAAGCGCTAAAAATGGAATCAAGCACCTCTATCACTTTCACCTCTGTTGCCGAAGGTGAATTGGTGCTGGTTTTCAATGATGGTGAGAGTGGTAACGTCAAAATTGATGGTACGAACTACGCGGTATCAAATGGCGTACTTTCCGTACAACTATCGGCCGGTAACCACACCATTACTAAAGGTGATGTCATGAATTTATTCTACATTAGCCTTGGTAATAATGGAGGCAGTGAGCCAAGTGAACCAGTTGAACCTACCGATCCGGTTGAGCCGACTGATCCTGTAACGCCTCCGACTTCTGGCGGCGGCACTGAAGTGGTATACCCAGATGCAGATTGTGCAGAGCTTATTAATAACGACAATATCAACTGGCGCGAATCTTCACTGCAAACTGATCAAGAAATTGTAGAATGTTTGGCGAACTCGTTAGGTAAACCTGTTGGCTACGGTGAAAATGCCACCGGTGGATATAACCCAGCGGGCGGATCTAACCTTGTCGTGATCACTAACGATAAGCCTGAAGATCAAATTCTTGCTGCTATTTCATCTGCACAACACAACTGGATTGTGTTTGATAAAGATGACTTTGCCAATGAATACGCATTAATGATGTATCGCCCTTATTGTAGCAATAGCGCATTAACGGATGCATTAGGTGTGGATGAAGCCACTTGTCGTGACCCATATGCTTGGTGTTCGGCTAAAGGTGTATCAAGCGCAAGCTGTTTATTGACCTTCTTTAATGATGAGTTAAATGATAAAAACTTGCCAATCCGCAACTATTTGATCGACAGCAACACGACGATTGATGGCCGTGGCGCTAACGCCACTTTCACTTTCAATGGTTTTAAAATTGGTGCTGATTCAAGTGGTGTTTCGACTCACCAGTCTGAAAATGTGATTATCACTAACAACAAGTTTGTCGGTGTTGGTCATACCGAAGACCACAACTTAGACCCTGATATGATCCGCTCAACCGGCGAGTCACACGATATCTGGATCCATCAAAACACCTTTGATACTACGGGTGACTCGGCATTTGACGTTAAAGTGGGTGCCTACGACATCACAGTATCATTTAACAAGCTAGTTAACGTTAAGCGTGCTGCATTGCATGGTTCAAGCGACAGCCGTACCATCAACTCGCAAATCACAACGTCAATTCACAACAACTTATTTGTTACCACAGACGAAAACTTTGGTGCTAGCTCATACAACACCATGCGTCGCGTACCATTATTACGTCGTGGTTCTACCCATATGTTCAACAACGTTTTTTACGGCTATCGTAAAGATTTAATGAGTGTACGTGTAGGTGGTAGTGCATTAGTTGAAGACAACTTATTCATGAACCCAGTTAACAACTCAAAAGGTGATGATTTAGCCGATTGGGCTGACGCAATTTTAGGTGACGTAGTAAGAGACGGTAGCCTAGAAGTGACCAATAGCTATGTTTATGAATCAAACGCAAATTGTACACCGTCTGGCGCATCAGCTTCGGTTGATATTAATGTCGGCAGTGTGCGTAACATGTTTGGCGAGTATGGCTCAGCTTCACAAGATACCATCAATGCCAACTTGATCAGTGTCGGCAGTGACTTACGTAACTATGTTATGGCAACAGCCGGTAAAGGTGGCTTAACACCTTGGGTATCAACCTATACTCAAGGTTACGGCAACATCATTGCGGCAGCACCTACGAGCTGTCAGTAAATTTAACTAAAAAATAAATAATATAAACAGGGTTTTAGGCTCAATTTCGCAATGAAATTGGCCTATGGCCCTGACACCTATTCACATCCCCTTTTCCACCCCATATTTACCAATATAAGAACGACAGCCCAAGACGACCATCCTTTTTCTATAAGTTGGGAAAAAGCGACTCATACTGCAAAACTAAAATGATGATAGGTTGAGCTTGTTGTTATTAACAATATCAGTGGAAAAACGTGCAAAATTAAACACAGGCTCCATTGATAGGGCAAAATTTATTTCGGCTAGCACAAGGCTTGTCGATGTGAAATCGCCCCTACAAATTAGCAAGTGGTTATAAACTCAACCGCTCACAACGATTATGCCGATGAACTAGGCTTAGTTTCACAGTGAAATCAAGCTTTTCAAGTTCAAGGTTAAAACTTAAATTTAGCCGACAGTGAAACGTTACGCCGATTACCAGGTGAGCCAGCTAATCGATCAAAGTAAGCTGGCATGGTATTGGTACGATTAAATACATTACGAATTGCCGCGCTGACTTCCACTTTTTCGCCAACCCAACCGGTCATCAAATCGACCCGTATAAAATCAATATTTTGTTCAGGTTGGGGATTTGCAAACGCTGGCGTACTATCCGTATTCCTATGCTGATAACGCAATAAAACATGGCTGCGCCATTGTGGATTGAAATAATACCCCAAACCAAGGTTAACTAACCAATCAGGAAACGCTCGGTATTCTTCATTGGTTTCGGTGTTTTTACTAACGATATACGAGGCATTTGCCTCAATATCGAATTGTTGCCAATTGACCTTAGACTCTAGCTCCAGCCCCCATGCTTGATTATGAGTGGCATTTTGAAACTGAAAGTCTTTACCATCAATTGCTTGCGCTAATCTCACACCGCGGATCGAATTTGTCCAACGATTACGAAAAACAGATAAAGAGGTTAAATGGTTTGTGTCTGTCATTTGCCAAACCAATTCTAAGTTCGTTAACTGCTCTGGTTTCACTTGGCTATTTTCCGCCACACTACCAGAGCCGTAAATCTCGTAACTCGTCGGTTTACGATAAGAGCGGCTAAATAACACTTTGACTAAATGGTTCGTGTTTAACGGCTGAAAAAAACCAAGACGCGGACTCAATTGTGTGCCAAAGCCGGAAATTTCATCCACTCGCGCGCTATATGCAATATGACTCGCTTGATTTAACCTAGCACTAAAAAACCAACTGCCATCAACAATCAAACTATGCACATCATTGCTGACACCATGTTGGGCTAAGCGATTAATAACCAATTGGTCATTTGGAAATATTCGATGGCCGTCACTTAAATCGTTTTTCGCTGCATGATACTCGTAACCCAATGCGACTTTATGTTGGTTGCTGGGAGTATAACGATTAACCAACTGTAAACCCCAATTATGCTCTTGCCGATAGCCGTGAGTCGCGTACCCGATAAAATCTATGTCTCGAAAATCCATTTTTTCAACATCATGATATTGCCAATAATAACCTGAAAAAGAAATTTCATTTTGCGCATTCACATAATGGTTTAAGCCAAGTCGCACCAAATCTAGTTGTGCCGAATAATCGCTCCAATCTTTGTCTTGCATGGTGTCAGCACCAAGTTGCCGCCCTAGTCCCTGCAATTGCTGGGCATCTAAGTCCAATGAATAAGCCAAACCGTTAATCGAAGTATTAGATGAGTATTGATAAGTGTACTTAAGCAGTAAATTATGATTATCGAGTTGATTCCGCCGAGCTGAAAAAGCCAGTTGTTGGCTATCTGTATCAAAATAAGGATATCTCAGGTTTTGATCACCAATCACCCGTTCACTTGCAGCCAAAGTCAGTTGATGATTACCTTGACTCATATGAGCATTTAATGACATAAGCGAATAGTCTTCTTGACCAATATCAAAAGTGACAGATGCGCCAGTATCACCATGTGCTAAGGTATTTAATGCAACAACACCATGAAAAGCATCGGGGCCATGTAATGCCGAGCCTGGACCGCGGATCATTTCCACACTCTCTAATGTGGTCAAATCAAAGCCATCTATCGCCTGCATCCCTGTGCCAAAGCGCTGAACGTTAATAGGCACACCGTCAATTAAGGTGGCAACACCAGAGTCAATTGAATAATTAAAGTACCCCCTTACCGCGACGACTCGTGATTTTCCGTGTGCTTGGGGAGCCACCGTTGCTGGCAATGTATTGAGTAGCTCACCAACATTGCGCACCCCCATTTGTTGCCATTGATGTTGCTGGCGCACAGAAACACTACTGGCACTTTCAGTATAAGATTGTTTGAAGAAAGACGTACTAGTCACCGATACATCTAATAATTGCTCAATTGATAACGCGTAAATATCGTCAATTGACCAAGCGTTAAACGTGGTGAAAATAAAAAAACAACTTAACCAACGCGCCAACATACTACATACTCCAATCAGCAAGAGTAGACCCTACTAATCATAGTCGGCAATTTCGGCAATGCGAATTCACTTTACATCGTCACAGTGATCGGTTTTGAGATTAAGATAGACTTTACTCTAACTTATCAACGCGCTTTTGTGCTCACTTGTAATTTCCCTTATCTCAACCTATTATTGCTACCGGTAGCATTTTTAAAGTGATGATAATAATTTAAGTTAATGAAAAAAGGAAATTAGTCAGTCAGATGAATAATAAAATTAAACTCGGCTACAGCATGATTACCCTAGTAATAGGTTTAATCACCAGTTCATGCGCCAATTTTGCCGAGCAAGCAAATTCACATGTCATTAATTCTGAGGCGTATTATGTTGAAGATTGGAACTTAACTACAGCCACGTTTAATAAACAATTAAACATCGCTGTTGAAGGTCAACCCTTGGTTATTGATACCCCTGTTGGCACAGCACTGCAGTTTGATGGTAATGACGATAGACTCGTGGTCGAAAACAACCCTATTATCGATGCTAAAGAATTCACAATCGAAGCCATTGTTCACCCTAATAACGCTTACCCATTAAATAATGCGCCAAGGTTTTTACACATAGAAAGTCCAGAAAACCCAGATCGTAGAGTCACCATGGAGATGAGATTAAATCAGCACCAAGAGTGGTATTTAGATGCGTTTATCAAATCGGAAGACGGCAAACTCACCTTGGTCAATGAAACCTTAGTGCATCCTGTCAATCAATGGTTTCATGTTGCAATTACTTACAAAAACCAGCAATTTACTACTTATGTCAACGGCAACAAAGAATTGGAAGGCATTATAACCTACAAACCCATTGCTAAATCTGCGCAAACTTCAATTGGCGCAAGATTAAATTCAATACATTGGTTTGATGGGGCGATAGCGAAAATTCGTTTTACCCATAAAGCCATCGACCCAACAGAGTTTATCAACCATTAGGGGGCTCTGCCCCAATAGATTAAGCTAGCCAAATAAGACTGGAAAAGGTCAATGTAACTACCAATAAAACGGCCAAAGCTAATTTTAGTTTAGAAGAGGGTATACCTGTTACTTTGTGCTCTGTATACACATTAAGCAACTTTCTACCCGTTATCATGGCGTTAACTAACTTTTCTCCTTTTAACACTCTGTGTAATAGCACTGCAAGTATGTGCAGCACTACAGCGGCCACTATCCAATAAAACACTTGCCTGTGGAGTGAGGTCAACTGCAGACTTAGATCCTCATTTATGTACAGATAAAAAGGCCCTACATTAAACACTTCATCATTGGCAAAAAGCCCGGTAATGGATTGCATGAGTAACCCACCCAGTAAAAAAACAACCATCAAGGCCCCTAAAGGGTTATGACCAACATAGCTAGGGTTTTCTTTTTTCCCTAAAGTGCGTACGTAATTGTATGTACTTTTAGGCCCTTTAATAAAATTAATAAAACGAGCATGCTGAGTACCCACAATGCCCCAAATCATGCGAAACATCACTAGTACACAAACACTGTAGCCTGACCAAATATGATATTCATAGTAGTCATATCCTAATAAATGGGTGGCATAGGCAATTATCATCATGACAACCAGCAGCCAATGAGTGACCCGAACAGGTAGATCCCAAACCAATACACCGCGAGGTTCAATTTTATTGGCTTTACTATGTTGAGCTTGTTGACATTGCATTGGCTTGCCCCCTTCCCGCTGGTTTATTTGACTTTGTATTGTTTGTGACATGCTTTGCAGTCTTTCGCTAATTGGCCCGTTGCCTGTCGAAAGCGCTTTTGCTCAAAGTTTTCAGCAGTGGCAACCAAGGCTAATTGTTGGGTATTACGCTGAAAATCTGTCAGCATTTCGTTAAACGCATTGGCTTCACGCCAAACGTTTTCTGTGGTTTTAGTATGTGGCTCACCCAGATTAGACACAGGATGAAAAGTCTCATTTAGCAGTTGACTAAAATAGGCTAAACGATTGGCATGCTTGGCAATTTCTTGCGGTGACGCCTCGACTTTATTGCGCGCAACATCACCTAAAAATTTAAAATTACTTTGGATTAAAACAAAAACCGCTTGGCGTTCCTTTATCATACTTAAGCCAGCGAGTGACCGCGGCGACTTGGCTTGACTAACACTCGCGACAAATAAAGCGGCCAAGCCCAAAGATAGATAAAAATAAGATGTAAAAAGATTAGTTTTTTTCATTGTTTGTTGTGTATTTTTTATTGTTACAGCTGGCTTAAATGTTGTTATAAACCATCACGTAATAGTTAACCGGTTGTGATTTGTTGCCTTAACCTAGTGCCTTTTCCTTGAGTCTGTTGTAGGTCGAGGCTCGCCTCGACAATGGTTATAGATATTAGGCAATATCGCCCCTAGAAACCAAGCCAGTAGCAGCTTTGCTGCTATTGTCGAAATAAATTTCGACCTACATGGATGTAGGGAATGCCGTCAACTGTCTGGAACAGCGAACGGCGACCTACATTAGTTCAATTTTTTATTCTCGCTTAGCTTTGAACTAATCATTTCTTTCTGGAAATAACACTAGAACTCCAATACAAAAGTGCTTATTTGAACTTCTCATGACATGATTTGCAGGTATTAGATAAATTAATGCCTAATTGCGTGGCTAATTTATAGTTACCTGAGGTTATTTCATCATTTAACTTGATTGTCAGCGCTGTGCTTTTCTTAGCGAGTTGCAAGCCTTCAGGGTGATCGCCTAACTCAATAAAATGTTCTTCAAGCAAGATAAATAACTCGTTTAATAAACGCGCATCATCCAACGCGCCATCGCGATTTTTTAACGCAATATTCGACGTTAAACTATCATTTGTTTCTTCCATAAAATTCATTAAATCGATATCGATAGCTAAATCAGCAGGTGGGCTTTTCGCATTCAAGCTAAAAACTAATCCGCAGCATAAACCAAACAAAATAAGCGGCAAGCGGCGTATTTTTGGCAAACCACAAAGTTGTGTTTTTATATTCATTTTTCAATCCTGTTGTATCGACTAGGCTAAAATATCAGTCACTATTTTGCCAAAGTTAACCGTAGGGCGTTCAGCTCGACCATTGTGCACATAGGTTGTTCGTAAATGATCTAACCCGAGTAAATGCAAAACAGTGGCATGCACGTCATAGGTATCAACAGCAAAGCTTGGGTCGGCCACTTTTAGCCCTAACTCATCTGTTTCACCATAGCTAAAGCCTTTTTTAAGGCCACCACCGGCCATCCATTGTGTATAGCCCCATGGGTTGTGATCTCGCCCGTTACCAGACTCACCCCAAGGTGTACGGCCAAACTCAGATGCCCAAACCACTAAAGTGGTATCGAGTAACCCTCTTGCTTTTAAATCTGTTAACAGACCTGCAATGGGTTTATCGACCATCTTAGCCATAATGCCGTGATTGCGTGGTAAATTGGCATGAGCATCCCAATCAACGACCTTGGTTTCACCTTCTGGGCTACCACTAACAATATGGATAAATTTAACGCCGCGCTCGACTAAACGTCGGGCTCTTAACAACAAGTTGCCATACCCCTTACTGGTTGGGTCATTTAACCCATACATCTCTTTCGTCGCTTCAGACTCTTTACTTAAATCGACAGCTTCTGGCGCCGCATATTGCATTCGCTCTGCGAGTTCATAAGAGCGGATCCTCGCCTGCAGTTCGCTGTCAGAATGCCTTTGAGCTAAACCCTTAATATCGAGATCTCTCAACAAGGCAAGTGAATTTTTTTGCTGAGTTGCCGAAACTAAATCAGGCCTATCTAAGAACAGAATGGGTGACGAGCCCGATAAAAAGGTCGTTCCTTGATACGCTGCCGGTAAAAAACCTGAACTCCAATTAACAGGGCCACCTCGTGGCTGACTACGATTGTACATAACAATATACGAAGGTAAGTCAGGGTTACCCGAACCCAAAGCATAAGACACCCAAGCACCTAACGACGGTCTGCCAGGTGTTAGCTCCCCTGTATTCAATTTAATAATGGAAATATTGTGCGTTGCGCCTATGGTTTTACTCGACTTAATGAAAGTCATATCATCTGCGTGCTGCGCCAAGTTAGGCAGTAAATCAGAAAACCAAGCTCCGCTTTCACCGTATTGCTTCCACGTACGATTTTTATCAACCCACAAAGTGCCTAAGCCACCTTTTGTCGCCACTGTTAACCCTTCAAGAAATGACGGCGGGATAGTTTGCCCTGCCATTTTTTCTAACATAGGTTTGCGGTCAAACAAATCCATCGAACTAGGCGCACCATTTTGATGTAACCAAATAACGGATTTAACTTTACCTGGATAGTGTGGTTTTTTTGGTGCTAGAGGATCGGCCAACTCAGATGCATAAGCAGCTGACATGCCCGGTAAACCACCCCCAGTCAATAAACTGGATGTAGCCGCAGCCCCTAACCCTAGGCTACTGTTTTTAATAAAACTTCGGCGATTTTTATTCATAAATCATCTCTATTATTGTCAATTTTGTATGGCGAATATTGTTAAGGTTCGCCCGTTGTTAAACAGTTCATGGCCTTATTTATCACAAGATCTAGGCCAAAAGATCTAGGCTAATGTGCTTGGCTAAAACCGATAAACAAACTCATTTGAATTAGACATGGCATGCACTAAATCGACAAAAGCCGATGCTTTTATTGGATTAAGTTTAGTCACGGCGGCGACACCAGTAGGGACAGCAATAGCAAATTGATCAGACCAGCTTTTTTCCATAACGATCGATTCTTGCTTGGCTAAAAACTGATTGAGTTGGTTTAATTCAGCTCGCGAAGGCTGTCGTGCAAAAAGAATTTCGTACAAACGATTAAGCTTATCGTTCCCTTTAAATCCCACATCATTGATGATGCGGCCCGCTAACGATTGTGACCAGCTAAATACTTCCTCACTGTTTAATACCGCTAAGGCTTGCAGAGGGGTTGTACTTACGTCTCTCTTTAAATGTGGGTTATTGGCTTCTGCTGCATCAAATACAGAAGTAAAGGCATAAGGTAAACCTCGGCGCACAAAGGTATAAATACTGCGGCGTTTACTATCTGATTCCGGCGCGTTAGCTTCCCAAAATTTATTCCCTTTAACCATATGTTCAGGCATTTTGGGGAAAACAGCAGGGCCGCCATAGGTTTCATCAAGCAACCCTGACACATATAACAAAGAATCACGGATCTGTTCAGCATCTAAGCGCTTTCGTGGATAAACCGCAAGCAATTCATTTTTCGGATCAAGACGACTTAATTCAGGTCTTTCTACCGATGATTGTCGGTAAGTACGCGACAACATAATCTGACGTGTCAATGACTTAACACTCCAGCCATTTTCCATAAAATGATAAGCAAGATAGTCCAGTAATTTAGGATGAGTCGGTGGTGAACCCGCTCTACCAAAATCGCCAACATTTGCTGCAATACCTCGTTCAAAGTAATGCGACCAAATCCGATTAACAAACACCCGAGCAGTAAGCGGATTGTCTGAGCTTGCTATCCACTGAGCTAATGCTGTGCGCCGTCCAGTAGAACTTGCAGTAGGTTGAATATCTAATTGGGCATTTTTGTCCCAAAGTGCTGGGATCGCAGGGTCCACCGCATCTGTTGGGCGCTCATGTATGCCACTGTATCGAATGTAAGTTTTGCCAGGTTCCGCGCCCACATCAGATATTGCGGTGTAATATTTTGAACCTCTTTTCGGCTTAAGATGCTTAAACTCATCCACTTTGGCTTGCAGCTTTTGATACTCTTTCCATAACCCCGCATAAATTGGCTTGTAAGCCGCATGTTCCTCTGTTTGAGTCGCGCGTAAATAACGCATAATTTGCGCATCAACTTCAACAAAGTCAGCTCTTTGATTAACCCAACGATCAAGTGGTGTCCATTGCTCTTGCGGCTTATAGATTGATGCTCTGGCATTTGGGAAATAACGCCCTCGACGCCAGGCAAAGCCTTCCTCGCGAATTTGATCCAATATTGCCGTTTGTTGTTTGCGAATAGCAAGTGTAGCGTCATCATAGATAGCTTGTTGTTTTTGGTACTCAATGTCCCATTGAGTTTCTGTACCAGGACGGACTAGCAACTCTTCATGCGCCGCTGAATTAACAAAAAAAGATTGCAACTGAAAGTATTCTTTTTGACTAATATCGTCAAATTTGTGGTCATGGCATCTTGCACAGCCAACACGCGATGCAAGTAAGGTTTCCCCTACCATGTTTGTCATATCGGTTTCTAGTACATACTTTCGCATCAAAAAATCACGAAATGTACCACTATCAGGCGCACTTGCGAGAAATCCTGTCGCAATCATAGCTTGTTGGTTTTCAGGCCACAGCTCGTCACCAGCTAATTGCTCAAGAATAAATTGGTCAAAGGGTTTATCCTGATTAAAAGCATCGACTACGTAATCGCGATAGCGCCACATATTGGCTCGAGTATCATCACTTTCATAACCAGCACTATCTGCGTAACGCGCCAAATCTAACCAGCGTTTTGCTTGCCTAACACCAAAACGCGGTGATGATAAAAGTCTATCCACCAGGTTTTCGTAGGCTTGAGCCGATGTGTCATTTTGAAAGGCTGTAACCTCTTCGGGTGTTGGTACCATTCCCCAGGAATCAAGTGTTGCCCGTCTAATAAACTGATATTTTTCGGCGTCAGTTGAAGGCGCAATCTGCTTATCTTCTAATTTTTTTAATATAAAATAATCAATGTCTGAAATAGCCCACGCTTGATCTTTGACATTAGGCGGGCTGAAATTTTTAACTTTTTTATAAGCCCACCCCCGATTTTTTTTAGCCTTGTATTTTGCCAAAGCTGACTTTGCTTTTGCATTTTTAGTCTGCTCTTGCGCACTCGTTACAAATGCGGGTAAACAAAAAATAAAGCCTAATGTTAGCGAAATAACCAAACGCCAAATTTGCATTTATTTAGTCCTTATTAAATTTAACTTCATTGAAAACTGCCTTTGTCAGCGCATTATTTACAGGCGCCTAGCCTGCACCAACAAAACAATTAACAACAAATGTTTAACGATAAAATTTTGCTCATATGAAAGTTTATACGAAAGAGATAAGTCCGAAATTTCCGACTTATCTTGTCATTTACCAGTAATCTGACCGAGAAGACAATTAATCATCCACGCCAAACTATCCACCAAAACCCCACTGACACCCAACACAAATGCCACCGGTAGCAAATAAACTACAATCAAACCCCTTATTTATTTAAATGTTATATCTAAAGAATTTAAAAAACAACAAAGAAATTAAATTAAGTCTATTTAAAACAACCATGAAAATAAAATAACTATTAAATATCAATAATTTAAACAAAGTAAAAACAATGAACAGCATTCATATAAATGACCAATATCGGCTGTTGGCGAATAAGATAATTTTCGCTAAACCCAATAAATCTGAGTTATCTGACTCTGCGTTTTACGCTTTGATTATTTCATTTTTATGATCAGGGGATTATTAATTGCTACCGGTAGCATTTATATGTAGAGTATAAAATAAATATTTAGTGCCGCTTAATGTGCAAGATTAACTGAATGGATTTCACTTAATTTTTCAAGGTTAAAAATGATTAAAACAAAACTAAAATTTAAACTTCAATTTAAACAGCTCGGTTATCAATCTTCTTTATTTTTTGTAATACTGTTTTTCTGTTGCAGTGCTTATAGCCAACATAATAATAAGTTTAGCTATACATTTAGTGAAGCTCTCATACAGCATTATCAACCCAATATTAGCTCGCTCACTAACAAAAACTGGAGCAATAACAACAGCGTAATATTGCAAGCGCTAGCACGTGTTCACTTGCAAAATAATAATCAAAAATACATTAACTATATTCAGCGCTATATCGACAGCCAGTTAGACGCGCAAGCAAATATTATTGGACTAAGTCCGTCTCTCGATAGTATTCACCCAGGTATATTGCTGCTTTTTCTTTACGAGCAAAGTGGCAATGCCAATTACTTATACGCAGCTAAACAGTTACGGAATTTTTTATTGGGTGATGGTGAGCAAGCACCCGCAATAGGCAAAACCAGCAATGGTATCTACTGGCATAAAAATGTTGATAAATACAAAAATGTGGTGAGCTTAAGCGGTACGTTTATGGCTTATCCATTTTTACTGCGATATGGCTTGATCACAAATGATAGTGTTGCCATTAACACCGCGACTCAACAAGTACGACTGGTTAGTGAAAAAACATTTTCTCCCGTTAAAAAGTTACCTTGGCATGGCTGGAATGCAAGCAAAGACAAAGTTTGGGCTGATCCTGAAACGGGTTTAGCGTCGCAGCACTGGAGTCGGGCAACGGGTTGGTATGCAATGGCTTTAGTCGACATACTGGAAATATTACCGCCAAGCCACCCTGATTACCCTACGCTAAAACACTACTTTATCCAATTAGCCGCTGGACTTATGCAGTACCAAGACTCGCATACTGGCATGTGGTTTCATGTTTTAGACCAAGTAAATACCCAAGGTAACTATCCCGAATTTGCTGGAACAGGCCTGATCGTGACCGCATTACGTAAAGGGCAGCGCATAGGCATACTTGGCAGGAAAGCAAAAATGGTGGCGGAAAAAGGTTGGTTAGCCATGCAAAGTTATATAACAAAAAGTAAAGATGGATTATTTAAAGTAACCTCAGTCGCGCCGGGAATGGGAATACAAAAAGACTTTAGCGCATACATTGCTATTCGGCCTACTGAAATACCGGTACAGTCAGGCAAACAACACTTTCATGGTTACATGTCACTCTTGTTGGCGGCAGCTGAAATGGAAATGTACTAAAAATATTAATACACAAACACCATATTGCCACCGGTAGCATTTGTGTGTATATTGATAGAAATGTTAAGCAGGGGTTAATAGAATGATTCGAAAACACCCTGGAAATGGACAAAATACCTAGAGATAAATGGTTAATAAACTCAACCACTAGGTAGGATATAAGTAGACATTGAGACCTTAGAATGCCTGATGTAGCCACAACAGATAATCGATATTTTGATTACGATTTAGTCTTCTCTAAAGTGACTATTGCCTTACAAAATTGGGGAGCTGGCTTAGCTGATGCAGAGCAAGAAACTGAGTTAATGCTCGAAGCCGATTTACAAGAAGTGCCATCGCACGGAATAAAAATGCTGAGCTTAATTGCGCAAGGTATTCATTCTGGAGTCATCAATCCCAAAGCTAAACCTGAACTCAAACATAACCAAGCAGCCTGTTCAGTCATTGATTGTCACAATGGCTTAGGCCGTGCGTCATCTTTGTACGCGATGAATATTGCGATAAAAAACGCCAAAAAATTCGGTATCGGATTATGTGTCGCACAAAATACAACGCACTGGGGCAGAGCTCATGCTTATGCAGCAAGAGCCGCGAAACAAGGCTGCATGGCAATTTGTGCAACAAATGCCCTACCCTCAATGACGCTTGGTAATTCTCATTCAGCAATAATTGGCAACAATCCAATAGGCTTTGCCGCCCCCGCTCAACATAACGAATGCCCTATCACTTTAGATATGGCCATGTCTCAATCATCGGTTGGCAAAGTAGCCACAGCGAAACGAGAGGGACAAAAAGTACCTGATAATTGGGGGGTCGACGAACAAGGTAACCCCACGACCGATCCCGAAAAAATTCTGAATGGCGCAGTACTTCCCATGGCGGGCTATAAAGGTGAAAGCTTGGCAGTGATGCTCGAGTATTTAACCGCGATACTGGCCAATGGCAAAACAGGCGTTGAGCTTAATCCAACAGGACAAAAAGGGGTTGATGCCAACTCTAGCAAAACATTTATTGCTATCCATGTGCCGGCTATTACACCACTGAATAACTTTACGTTGGCCGGTCATCATTTTAATCAACAATTAAATGCCCAAGCGCCGTCATTCCGTTTGCCAGGCTCCAGAGGCTGGCAAGCACAGCAACGCAATAAACACAAAATACCCATTCATAGCGACACGGTTTTGGCGCTGCAAAAGCTAGGAATAAGCCTAACAAGTGAATGTGTAACCAATGAAGGTATGCAGGCCGTTGCGCATACCTAGTTAACAAACAACCTTATTATTTAGAATATAAACCTCATCAACAATAAAGGTGATATTGATGAAAATAAAACCAATTGTAAAAGTCGTGCAGCGTACCCTTGTTGCTGCCAGTTTATGCCTACCTCTAGTAGCGATAGAAAGCCACGCGTTAGACAATAATGAGCCGCGAGTCACACAAATACCCACAGATAAAACTTGGGGCGAGCGCATGGCGCTTACCGTTATGCAACAAAGTCCAGAAGCTTGGAAAATGATGCATTACAAACTACTTTCGTCACCGAAATGGGATTACACCTATGGGTTAGTTTTGATGTCTTTTCAACACATTTACCAAAAAACCGGCGACGAAACCTATTTAGAATACGGTAAAGAATATGTAGACACCTTAGTCGACGCTGAAGGCAATATAAAAAATGTTAAAGGCGATAAGTTCAGCTTAGATATGCTAAATGGTGGTAAGCTGCTATTTACCCTTTATGAAAAATACCGTGACGAACGTTACTTAAAAGCGTTAAAAAAATTACGTTCGCAAATTGAGTGGCAGCCTAGAACTAAATCAGGTGGATTCTGGCATAAGAAAATCTACCCATATCAAATGTGGTTAGATGGTCTGTATATGGGCAGTACATTTTGGGCTATATACGCCAAACACTTTAGTGAGCCACAAGCGTCTTACGACGACATAGCCCACCAGTTTAAACTGGTGGAAGAAAAAACCTATCTACCCGAAACCGGCTTGCTAGCTCATGCTTGGGATGAAAGTGGTATTCAAAAATGGGCCGATGATTCGGGTAAATCACCACATGTTTGGTCACGTGCGTTAGGCTGGTATGCCATGGCGTTGGTTGATACCTTGGAAGTTTTTCCTGAAAACCATAAAGACAGGGCAGAACTCGTCGCAATGCTTGAGCGCCTTTGTCAAGCTCTTGTCAAATATCAGCATGAAAGTGGTTTGTGGTATCAAGTCACGGATAAAGCCGAGCGCTTTGGCAATTATTTAGAAACATCCGGTACAGCCATGTTTAGTTATGCGATGGCGAAAGGCGTCAGATTAGGCTACTTGCCGAAGAAATATGACAAAGTCGCGCAAAAAGCCTACGACGGCATCATTAACGGCTATGTGCAAATAGATGACCTCAACCATGAATTACATTTAACGCATACCGTTGGTGGCACGGGGCTAGGTAACTCACCGTACCGCTCAGGTTCGTTTGAGTATTATGTTCAAGAAGCAGTAAGAACCAATGATCCTCACGGTGTGGGCGCATTCATTCTTGCTAGTGTTGAACTAGGAAGATAACCCCTTAAACCTGAAACTACAAAAAAACACCTAAGGTTTCGTACCTTAGGTGCTTTAAAATGCAGATTCATTGAACAAAACCGTTAATATCTAATAACTGAGCGTCTCGAAGTCAGCTAATTCAAGACAATATGCTCAGATGAGTTCAAATCCACTACAAACTGGCTTAACGCCAATAATAATAAACTGGAACTTATGTTTGCCTTACCTCGAACGAAAGTGCTGATCACACTAGCGCTTTCTTTAACCATGTACGCAACAACCACTTTAGCCAAAAATCACCAATATCATTTAGCCTTTGCCAATAATCAAATTAATGTCGATGGCGTAATGAACGAACCCGCTTGGTCAAATGCCACTAAGCTAAAACTGAACTATGAAAATAGTCCAGCGGAAGGCAGCCCAGCCCCTGTCACGACCGAAGTCTATATATATGAAAATCAAACCCACATGAATGTGGCATTTATTGCTCACGATCCACAGCCACAAAATATACGAGCTTCATTACGAGACAGAGATGCACTTGGTAACGACGACTGGGTTGGTATAGTCATAGATACGTTCGATGATAAGCGCAGTGGCTATCAATTTTTAGCGAACCCGTTAGGGGCTCAAGCCGACTACCGAGTTAAAGATGTAGATGCTTGGGATGAAGACGATAGCTGGGACGCCATTTGGCAAAGCGCTGGGCAGATTACGCAATTTGGTTACGTGGTTGAAATGAGCATTCCTTATCACTCTCTCAGGTTTCCAGCAACTAATGGTAAATTAAATTGGAATATAGCCGGCCTAAGACATTACCCCCGAGATAAAAAGTACGAGCTAGCCAGCTTCCAAAAAAACAGAAATATCGACTGCACTTTGTGCCAATACGATCAATTAAGCGGTTTTGAACAGATTAAAGTCGACAATGCATTACAGCTAACCCCAACCTTAACCCTTTCACGCGGTGACTCAAGACCCCAACCTAATGATCAATGGCAAGCAGGTGACTTAAAAACTGATGCGGGATTAGATATTCGTTGGGGAGTCACCCAAGATATTGTATTCAATGCGACAATTAACCCTGACTTTTCTCAAGTCGAGGCCGATGCAAGTCAACTGGATATCAACAATACCTTTTCCCTTTTTATTAAAGAAAAACGGCCATTTTTCCTCGACGGCGCGGCATATTTTTTTGCTGAACGTTTTAAGTTTGTTCATACCAAAAATATAGACTCGCCAGACTATGGACTCAAATTGACAGGTAAAACTGGTAAGCATAGCTTTGGTGTTATGCTAACTAACGACAACACCACCAACTTTGTTATCCCAGATACCCAGAGTTCTAAAATTGTTAGTCTTAATACGCCATCTGATAATTTTATTGCTCGCTACAAACAAGATATTGGCAACAGAAGTACTATAGGTGCGTTAATCACTCACAGACAAGCCGAGAGCTACCGCAATACTATGCTGTCGGTAGACGGTAGCCACTGGTTGACAAAAGTGGATAGTATTAGCTACCAAGCTGGCCATTCCGACACAGACAACCCCAAAGTCCTTTATAACCCAGATATCCTTAACGGTGAAGCCGATTACAATTTAGCAAAAACTCAGCAAGGTCATGCGCTAAAAATACAATACACCCGCAAGTTAAGAGACTACAGCTTACGCTTGGGATATGCCGATGTCGGTAACGAGTTTAGAGCCGATATGGGGTTTCATCGCCAAGTGGGTTATCGCAAAATATTTGCTGGCGGTAATAAACGATGGTTTGGCCACGAGAACGATATTTTCAAAGAATGGGGATTTGACACAGGAGCCAGTCAGTCACTCGATCGACAGGGCAAGCTGTTAACCCAAGACATTGAGCTAACCGGTTGGTTGCATGGCAACAAGCAGTTTAAAGTAGAATCGACACTACTAGGCCAAGAACGTATTTATCAAAACCAAAACTTTAAAGAGTTACAACTCAGTACTAACGCTGAGTATATCTCGGCATCAGGTATAGAGTTATCCTTAAATGCTAAATATGGCAGTCAGGTTGACTTTACCAATGTGCAATTAGGCAAAATCACCCAAGTTGAACCGGCTATTGATTGGGACATGGATGAGCACCTTAATCTTAAGTTAGCCCATAACTTTAGCCAATTGAGTAGTGATTTAGGCGAATTGTATTCCGCTAATTTAACCGATATGCGATTCACCTATAAATTTAGTATCAGAAGTCTAGCTAAGCTGGTTTTACAATATACCCAAATAAACCGCAATCCAGACAATTACCTAATAGATAAATCCAGTGTCGACGCCAATTACCGGTCGTTCTCGTCGCAGCTGGTATATACCTACAAAGTCAATCCACAAACACTGTTTTACATTGGTTATTCAAACAATGCATTTCAACAGCAAGAGATGTCTGGCTTACAGCAAAACAAACGCAATCTTTTCGCTAAATTTAGCTACGCTTTCCAAATATAAAAGAGTCTAAACATGAAAACTATCTATAAATTTATGTTACTTGCAACCCTAGCTTGGCTTAACCCTTGCTGGGCAAATTCAGAACAACATCTTAATATTTACTCGTATCGGCAACCTTTTTTAATCCAACCCATTCTGGATAAATTTACCCAACAAACGGGGATTACAACGAATATCGTATTTGCTAAAAAAGGCTTAATCGAACGCTTACAACGTGAAGGAAAGTATACACAAGCCGATATTGTGTTAACGTCTAACTTTGCCACCTTACTTCAGCTTAAAGACCAAGCCTTAACTCAAGCGATAAGCAGTGAAATTGTCCAACAAAATATTCCTCAGCTATATCGCGATCCGCAGGAACACTGGATCGCCTTAACAAAGCGCGTGCGCAGTATCTACACGGCCAAAAATCGAGTGAGTCGTAGCGCTATCAGATATGAAGATCTAGCCGATGCAAAATACCAAGGCAAAGTGTGCACCATTAGTGGTAAGCACGCCTATAACTTAGGGTTAATCGCGTCTATGATCGCCCATTCAGGGATCGAAAACACACGAAGCTGGCTCAGTGGCGTCAAACAAAATCTGGCAAGGCGGCCACAAGGTAACGAAAGAGCTCAAGTCAAAGCGATAAAAGAAGGGCTTTGTGATATTTCATTAGGCAACAGCTACTACTTTGGCATGATGATGAAAGATCCGCAGCAACAAACATGGGCGCAAGCGGTTAACATCAATTTCCCCAACCAAGCTGATCGCGGTGCTCATATCAATATCAGTGGTATTGCTATCACAAAACATGCCCCGAATAAGAGCAATGCGTTGCAATTGGTTGAATATTTAACCTCAAGCCAAGCACAAGAATACTACGCTACATTAAACATGGAGTACCCAGTTAAACCAGGCGTTGCCCTCTCGCCTCTAGTGGCTTCATGGGGTGCATTCAAAGCAGAAAGCATCCCGCTAGCGAAACTAGCTGAGTATCAAAAGCAAGCCTTGAAATTAGTCGATGAAGTGCAATTCGATTTATAGATTAACACCTTAATTCCAAAGCTTTGAATGGTTGAATTGATAACCACTTGCAACATTGTAGGGTTGATTTTACGTCGACACATCTTGTGTTAGCCGAAATAAATTCGGCCCTATAGTCTTCTCGCTCAGGTCTTATGGTTCATTGTCGGCGCTTACTCGCCCCAATCACATAATAGAGCATATGCTCATGGGGCCTCGAAGCTTGACGGCTTCCCCTAAAACCTGATCGCTTTGACTATACAATGGCTCTGTTTTTTTCTATACGCTTGGTGTTTTACACGTGCGACAAATACCACTGAATTGCAGCACCTAACTAACCCCCTCAAAGGGATAAAGAATCCCTATCCCCCATAAGGGATATTATTGACCATATCCTCTTAAAGGGATATTATTACCAATATCCGCTAAAGGGGGTAAAAATGATCATATATTCTGCCAAACAATTAAGTGCTTATTTGCGTGATGAAAGAAAAGGACAATCGTTAACTCAACAAGAAGTCGCGAAACAGGTCGGTATAAAGCAAAACACCGTTTCAAACTTTGAGAACAATCCGGATGATTGTACCGTTAAGACGCTGTTCAAACTGTTGTCATCCTTAGAGCTCGAGCTTAATGTTTCTCCCAAAAACACAGATAAATCTACCCAAGAGTGGTCTGAGGAATGGTGATTTTAAATGTTTTCATGAATGGTTTTTTAGTCGGTGAGCTTAAAAAGAGCCGCGATGGTGGGCATAGTTTTACCTACAGTCAAGATTGGTTAGATACCAGAGGTAGTCGCCCTATCTCGCTTTCTATGCCACTACGTAAAGCACCGTATATGGGGGACATTGTTTATAATTATTTCGATAACCTACTCCCAGATTTAAGAGATATACGAGAGAGGATCGTTACTCGTTACAATGCCGAATCAACACAAGTTTTTGACTTATTGAGTGTGATTGGTCGGGACTGTGTAGGTGCTTTGCAGCTAATGCCAAATGGAAACAGTAACTTCGATCACAAAGTCATCAAATACAAGTCTCTGACGAATGAAGAAGTATCAGCAATACTGACTGGATATCAAAGTAATATACCACTGGGCATGCTAGATCCAGAAAATGATTTCAGAATATCAATTGCGGGGGCACAAGAGAAAACAGCATTACTCAGATTAGATAATCAACAGTGGGCTCGACCTGAAGGTACGACTCCAACAACTCATATTTTTAAACTACCTATTGGAGCTATTCAAAGCCATTCTCACACAATTGATTTAAGTGACAGTGTAGAAAATGAATACTTATGCTTAAAAATAATGGCTGGGTTTGGTATTGAAGTACCTGAATGCGAAATATTTGAGCACAAAGGTGTGAAAGCGCTTGTTGTTGAACGCTTTGACAGAAAAAGATCATCAGATAAAACTTGGATTATGCGCTTGCCACAAGAAGACTTTTGCCAAGTAAACGCTGTTTCACCGTCCAAAAAATATGAGAGTGATGGTGGGCCCGGAATAAAAGAAATTATGGCATTTTTACTTAGTTCAGCAGAATCTAAGAAAGACCGTCGAGATTTCATGAAAACACAAGTGTTATTCTGGTTGTTGGGCGCTACAGACGGTCATGCGAAAAACTTTTCTGTGTACTTGATGCCAAATAATGCTTACAAACTCACTCCTATCTATGACGTATTGTCAGCTTACCCCGCCTGTGGTGGATGTGGTCTAAACAAAAGGAAATTAAAGTTAGCCATGGCCTTAAAAGGAAAAAATGGTAAAAAATACGATATATTTACAATACACAAGCAGCACTTCATAACAACCGCAAAACATGTGGGTTTCAATACCGAAGAAATGAATGAAGTTATTGATGAGATAGCACAGAATTATGTGTGCGTTTTAGAGCAAGTTGAAGCTGCTCTTCCAACTGACTTTCCAGAAAGAATAACACGTCCAATCATCGACAACTTTGTCAAATTAGCGAATTCAAGACTGGCGGTTTAAGTTTCAGTTTATTCCCCAATAATTAATTAAAAAAAATGATGGCAGACGTTGGAAAAATGGCTGGAACGACGCAGCGTGTTTGTAAATAGAAGATAATTTTTACCACAAGTATAGTCAAAGCGATCAGGTTTTAGGGGAAGCCGTCAAGCTTCGAGACCCCATGAGCATATGCTCTACTATGTGATTGGGGTGAGTAAGCGCTGACAATGAACCATAAGACCTGAGCGAGAAGACTATATAAAAAATTACCGTCTTACCTGAGTATTCACAGCTACCGCATCCATACTAACGTGAAGTGCCTGCATCCCTGTCGCTTGATCACAAATTTCAGAAGCACTCTTTTTAGGTCAATAGGGTGAAATTTTATCACCGAGGCTTAGGAAAATACCCCCGTCATCCTCGTGCATGCGGGGGGCCAGCGACTTTGTTAAAGTAAACTTAGCTCGCGTTTACTTGCAAAGTCGCTAGATTACCGCATGCGCAGGTTTCTTGTTCCAGACGAAACCTCAGTACCCATATCTTATGTCCTTTAGACGTGGAAAAGACGAGGTAATTAGCAATACTAATTTTTGGAAATAGTATAAACCTATTACCTAGTTAAACTATCCAAATACACTTCTAGGTTAGTATATAACCCGTTTAAGCTAGTACTGTTGCGATCATTAGCATTTTGCGGATTTAAACCATTCGCTGTTTCCCATTGATCTGGCATGCCGTCTTGATCGCTATCCGTTAGTACCGAACCCGAACTGAGATTAGGTAAGCCGCCCACGTCATCCTGACTGTCGATAATACTACCGCTATTATTTCTAACCTGACTAACAATACGACTATCAACAGCATCACGTACCTTCGAAGCGCCAGCCTTGTCTAATACTTCTTGATAGGCTTGATCTGCACTTAACGTCGGTACTTGTGGGAAGTCCCAACGGCTAGTGCGTTTTTGGCTACTCGAAAAGTTAGGGAACAAATTCCATCCCGTATTACTGCCATCTAAGTTACTGTCAAAATCATTGTCTAACTTGTTATCCGCTTGGTAGGTTAAAATACCAGCGGTTTTTGCTTCATCCCACAATGAGTTTGAATTGCGAGAATCATGGTTAGCTATCGCATAGTTGCCAACATAGTTCATATGTACAAAACCACCTTGCGAACCGTCGATAACCTCGCCTGAGCGATTGCCCCAGCCATAGATAACATTATTCACAAAATCAAAATACAAGGTTTCATAGTTACCAGATGTTTGGTTAGAGCCCGCTCCCGGATTACGCCCATAGTTATGCGCATACAGGTTACGGTAGAAGGTATAACCCTCACCACTTGTTGCTGCACGGATCAAAGAACCATAACCATGCGCGCCTTTTTCATGGTATGAGTCATTTAAGGCTTCGGCAATAATAGAATACTGTACAGTCACATTATTCGAGTTAGTGACAGATAAGACTTCATCCATCGCCCAAGAGGTGGACACGTGATCAATCACTACAAATTTGCTATTGCCAACATCTAAAGCACCAGCAGAATTGGCTTTAAGGTTGCCCTTGCCTTTTGATGGTTTACCATTGCCCGCTTGGGCATTAAAGTCTCCGGTACGAAAACGCATATAACGCACAATCACGTGCTCAGCATCTATATTAGTTGGATAACCGGCGACCGTAATACCCTCACCTGGTGCGGTTTGTCCCGCTAACGTCAGGTTGTTTTTGCTGATATTAAGTGGCGACTCCAGCATAATTGTACCGGCAACATCAAACACGATAGTACGATGACTATTGCTGATCGCATCACGTAGCGAACCACTGCCTGCATCATTTAAATTAGTGACATGATAAACACTGCCACCTCGACCACCGGTTGTGTGTGCACCAAACCCGACAGCCCCCGGAAAAGCAACTAAGGGTTCAGGTTGAGTTGGCTGACTATTACAACTGCCCGAACTTAAACCTGTTCCTATCGCTTTTACGTTATCTATATTAGCTAGACCAGATGAAGTAGTCGCTTGCAGGCGAATGGTGTTATCGCCGGCATTTAAATTAAGCGTCACGGTTTGTGAATCAATATAGTTATTCCAAGCACCGGAACCTGCAAAGTCTAAACTCGCTGCATAAACACCATTAACATAAACGTCGGCACCACGGGCGGTACTGCCATTGGCATAGCGCCAAACAAATTGAGTATCGCCAGCGCTATCTTGATTGAATACCCAATCAATGCCCTCACCATTGGCATTTTCGGTATTAACATAGCCAGCGCCGTTAAAGCCAGAATGGGAATTTTCAATAACGCCATTGTTGTCGACTCCGCAATAACCCGCGCTATTTTCTTCAATGATGAGTGTGACTTCTGGGGTTGGTTCAGGTTGTTGTACCGCCACAGTCACTGAGCTGCCATTCGAATTTAACTCGACGCCATCACTATTTTCAGCCTTAAGCCAGTAGTAGTATGTACCATTAGGTAATGACAAATCAGAGTAGCTTGTGCCTTGCACACCTGATGCTATGCGCACACGACCTGCTGGATCACTATCTGTATCTCGATATACCTCTTGATAAGCAGCATTAAAATTATCGTACTGCCAATTCAAAGTCACAGCATCATCAACCGCATAACTGCTAAGTAACACACTGGCGGGCTCCGGTTCTGGCTCTGGTGCCGTTACCACAGCTTGAGTCGCACTGGAATTAATCATTAAATTGTCAGCATCGCGAGCCTTTATCCAATAATAATAAGTGCCCTCTGCCAGATCGGTATCCGTAAATTGATTACCCGTAACACTGGCGGCAATCCGTACACGGCCACTCGGATCACTATCCGTATCTCGATATACCTCTTGATAATTAGCGGTATAGTTGTGGTAGTTCCAGCTCAGCGTCACGTCATCGCCATTTACGCTGCTTGCAACAGTCATAGAAACCGGCTCTGGCTCTGGCTCTGGCTCTGGCTCTGGCTCTGGCTCTGGCTCTGGCTCTGGCTCTGGCTCTGGCTCTGGCTCTGGCTCTGGCAAAGAAGTATTAGCGTAGGCTTCAAATTCAGCAATTTGTGGTAAACCGTTTGCACTATCCAGCATTAAATTGAGCTTTTTTAAACTGGTTGGCTCGATTGTTATCACATGTTCATTGCTCAATGTCGTGCCCGAGGCAAGCTCAGCCCCATTGCTATGATCGACCAAACGCCAACTCGTCGTCGCACCATTTAGCTCACGGATCACGACTTGGTTAATTGTTTGCGCTGAGCCCCATTTAACCGAGATCCGCTCACCACTGGTTGAAGACGGAGACCAATAGCTAGATAAATTACCATCGCGCACCGCGCTATAACTGGTTCCGCTACCTTTACTTGAACCATCAGAGCCAGCCACTAATGCTAGGTTTTCTGCCATAGCCAACGACGATGTCGTTAATGCCGCCATGAGCAAGCTTGCCCTTGTTACCTTGTTCGCTCTTACGTTATTTTTGTTATTCTGCATGTTAGTTGTGCCTATATTTGAATTGTTGTTTATAGGTGGTTCAAGAGCGGCATCATTTATAATAATACCACCCAAAATGCCACCGGTAGCAATTTAACAAATAAAAATAACAAAAGCCGATAAATATTAACTATTTACTTAGAATGAAAGTTAATAACACTAGGCAAGGGTTTTATATAGATCCGATACGAACATTGATTTAAAGCAACTATTAAGGTTCAGCCACTTCAATTCATAAATCAGCGCAACTCTTTAGACCGTTTTCGCTTTAACTCGGCTTGGTCTAAACAGCGTTGAGGCCAAGGTTCTAACCAGTATTCGTGTTTTTCTATTGGCACCCAAGTGGGTAGTATGGGGTTACAAATTTTTAAAATTTTGCGTTGCGCCAAATTAATATTTTTTAATGCATCAATTGACGAAGGGTGTTGATAAAAAAATCGATCAAAGCTGCCATCGCTTACAGCTTGATTTAGGCCATATTCTAAACGCTCTGCTAATGCGGTATTGTTGGCGTTAACATAAAACGCTGTCATGCTGGGGTAACTCAACGCCAATGATTGTTCAATTTGCACAGGCTTTTCTCTATAAGTTTCCAGCTCAGTGATAATTTGTAATGCACCACGCGGAAAGTAGTCAAATCGACTGTGCGCTAGCATATCAATCAATGTTTTAATGCTGCCAGCAGTGATGACTGGCAAACCATTGCGTTTTAAAATATCGGCATCAGCCCAGCCTATGCCTTGACCTGCGGTATAGGCACTTAAATCATTTAACGTTTGAATATTTGCGAAATGTTCTGCATCACCTTGTTTAATCATTAACAAACGATAACCCATTAAGCCTTTGGAAATAGGCACTGGCACGGGTAAAAAACGTTCATCACGCTTAACACTCACGGTAAAAGCCGCAACCTGAATTGCCGCGTTTTTTTCTAGGTAAAGCTCAACACGTTTTAACGGCAGTTTATAATCAAGTAAACGTGCTTGGCATTTGCCAAATTTGTCTTGTGATTTTTCCAGTACCAACTCAAGCAACTGAAATACATAATCATTTTCAGGATCAATTGAATCAAACTTTGGTGGAAAATATACGGAGTTAACTGATTCGCCCTGTGCTTTTTCGCATGCATATCCTGAATTAACGGCCATTAAAATGCTCACAACAAGCAACAAGCCATACAAGCTAATCCTGTTAATAGCGCAACGTCCTGACTCTAAGCTTTTCATTAACATTCACAAATAGATAGCTAATCTATAAAGCATAGTTGTTATTTAGCCAAAGATTAAATGCATTTTGCGTACGCGGCGGATCGATTGCTCGATACACAGCTGGGTAACTAGGGTAGCCGCCGACATCTTGTTGCGAATCTATCACGCGGCCACGGGCTGTTGTGACACTTTGCACGATGCGCTGGTCTATTTCGTCACGCTGCCACGGTATAGCGCCCACCTTGGAAAGTAACGCATTCAAATCAACATTAGATTGTGGCACTGGTGGAAAGGTGGTTTGGCGTTGTGCAAGCGATAATTGTCCATTTTCAGATCCAAGTTGCAGATCAGCCAATTGGATCATTGTGGTACTAATAGGCATGTCTGCCGCATCTAAATTGCTAACCTTATTATCACCTAACAAGGCTTGCCCAAAACCAGAAACCAGAGCCAAATCTGAATAGGTATCGCGGCCGTACAAGAGTAAATTGTTTTTGACTAACAATTGCGCTGGCCTTAATGCCGCTCGATAACTGGCAAATTCCTCTGCTATATACCCCATATGAATGGCTGCGGAGCCTGGGTTATAAATTACATTACCGATTAAGCTGCCTGTCGCGGCGGTTTTAAAATAAGGATTACGCCTGTCGTTATGCGCAAATAAATTGCCGTAAAAGTGCACGTCGTGTACGTAATCGTGTACTAACACGCCTTTGGAGTGCTTACCTTTTTTATGAGTCGCATAATCTAGCGCTTCGGCAATAATCGAGTTTGTTACCCAAATGTCATGACTGGCACCAGCATAACCATTAATACGCCCACTAGTGATGCCAATATTTTCGTCAACCGCCCAAGTTAATGATAAATGATCGAGCCAAATATTAAACGCGCGCTCTCGGCTAATCCCAACAGCATCAGGCGCCCAACCTGAGCGTTTGGCCTGTAATTTATCACCGGGTCTAATTTTTAAGTGCTGTAAAACAATATCGTGACTTTGAATACCAATGCCACCTTTAATAATAGTCACTCCAGGATAGGGGGCGGTTTGCCCATAGACATACGTATAGGGTTGATCAATAACCAGAGACTGACCGGCCAAATCAATCACGCCTGCCACTTCAAATACAATGTGTTTTGGCCCTTTCTGTTGTAAAGCGGCGCGCAGTGAACCTGAACCATCGGCTTGTAAGTTAGTCACTTTAACCAAATTAATTGGCTTATCATGTTGTGATATAGAATTTTGCGACGCTGATATTTGAGAAGCGATGGCTTGCGAAACATGAGAGGGTAAAAGGCTAAACTGCGGCGCTAAGGTTTGGCCTATTTGTAGTGCACTAAGCTTAGGTTGCCAACCACTGAGTATATTTTTATTGCTATACAGTTTGGCTTGTTCAGCACTTAACTGGCGACGTTTGTCGGTAATGTTAGCGCCCGGCCCTGTATTGTTGTATTCAAAGAATCGTGCAGATTCTGGCATAAACACATCCTTTTGGCCTTTGATCCGACTAGTGCCTTTCATCGAGCTCCAACCGTCTAAACTAATGTGTTTATCTAAATAGCTATTCAACACAACCGTTTTACCGATAGCGCGAGGGTCAGCATAGCGGCCATCTTTAAAGGTGGTGGTTGGGTGCCAAGGCCGCCCTAAAGGTACGGAATAATCAGGCACACCGGCTTCGCGTTCAAAGCGACAGTTTTTAAAAGTAAAGCCAAATTCTTGTTTAATATAGGTACTTGGCGCCGTGACATAACCGGTATATTTAAGTTGCTGAGGCGCAAACCGGCGGCGGTTAATAATGTTAGATTGCTCGAATAACGCATTGCCACGGCCAAAAATAAAATCAACATGGCCATAAATATCCGATTGATAAAAATAGTTAATACCGCCGTCTACAAACACTGTATCTTGGTAACCTTTAATAGCCACGTTATTGAATACAGCACGGTGAGCACCCGCCCCTAAAGTCAGCGCTACCGCTTGCGAGTGACGCTGTTTAAGCGGATCCGTTTTGGCTAATTTATCATTGGCAGGATAGTCATAACTATTTTCAATTGTTAGATTTTCTGCATAAAAGTTTAAATGATCCACCTTAAGCGTAGCAGAATCAAAAGTGCCCCATTTTTTATCAGCGTTTGGCCGTTTAAGCCCTGCATAAACATCGTAATGGATACGCGTTTTGGCCTTACCCGCCCCCACTAACGCAATGTTAGGTTTGCTGACCGTCAGCTTTTCATAATAGTCCCCCGCGCTGATAAAAATGATATGTCGGGTTGGGGGTTGTATTGCGGCATTAGTCGGAGCAGCCTCAAGGGCGGCGGCGATTGTGGTAAAAGTGGGAATATTATTTGGCGCGTGATGTTGGTTGTGACTGACATAAGCGTGATACTCAACAGAAGCGCCTTCACCAAGATCTTTTGCCAAAACCGACGAAGATAGCAAGCTAATACAAAACCAGCTGCCAACCAAAAACAAGCGACTGATTATAGCTATATTCATTTTCATCACCCACCTTTGTATATTCTAGTTAAACAAACCCACTATCACTCAAGTAGACATGCTTCATGCAGGATAAAGTAAACAAGCGCACGGCCTGTCAACTAGTACCCTTTCCAGAAATAAATGTTCCGTTGAAATCACTCACATAATTAATAACACTAGAGATGTTTTAAACCTCATTTAGATTAATTAAACAACTTCAGGCTGAGCTCGTCGAAGTCTTATTACTTTCTAGCTTACCGACACTTCGACTGCTTCGCGCTCAGTGTGAAATTGATAACCAATGTTTTCAACTAATCAAAAATTAAATGGAAAAAGTACTTGGCCATTTTTTGGCATTAGCAAACTTTACAAGGTAAAAGGCTTGCCATTCGCTTTAACATTTTTCATGTCTATTTGCTTAACGTGCTCAACAATGCTGTCTTTTTCAACCTTGATAAAACTGACATTCTCAAGACTCACACCCGAAATCGGCGTATGTGAGAAGCCACGCAATACAAAGGCGCGTTTAGCATTTTTCACGATCAGATTTGATATATTAACGTTGCGTACCGTCGGTTTAAACGGCCCTGCATCGCCTTCTTCATACAAGAAATTAACCACGATGGCATCACTCACTTGACCTATTTCTATATTGCGATAATTAAGGTTTTCCAGCACGCCGCCGCGAATAGAGTTAGTCTTAATACGAATACCGCGTTTTAAATGTGGGCTACTCATCTCGCAGTTTTGCGCATATAAATTACGCACACCGCCGGAAATTTCACTGCCGATCACCACACCACCGTGGCCCTCTTTCATTTTACAATTATCAACAATGAGGTTTTCACAAGGCACTGCAACACGACGACCATCAGCGTTACGTCCGGATTTAATCGCAATGCAATCATCGCCTGTATCAAAAATACAATCTTCAATTAGGACATTTTTACAGGATTCCGGATCACAGCCATCTGAGTTTGGTCCATAGCTAATACAATGCACACCGCGCACCGTTACACTTTGACACAACACAGGGTTAACTAGCCAAAACGGCGAGTTTTTAATTGTAACGCCTTCAATCAACACATTTTCACAATGGTAGGGCTGAATAAAAGGTGGACGTAAATAGTTTTTATCAAACACTCGCTGCTCAACCGGCACACCGTCCTCGGCCATTTGAAATAAAGCATCACGTGTATGTTTTTGATTTTCAGTGTCACTGATTGGCCAGTCGGCTTTTTTCCACTTACCTTTCCACGGCCACCAAATATCATTGCTGCCGCCACCTTCTAACGTACCTTGTCCTGTCACCGCGACATTTTTCTTTTTAAAGGCGTAAATCAGCGGTGAATAGCCCATTAGCTCTACCCCTTCCCAGCGCGTGAATACCGCAGGCAAATAACGTTCTGGTTCAGGAATAAACGCCAACGTTGCACCCTGACTAATATGCAAGTTGATATTTGACTCTAAATGAACAGGCCCTGTTAAAAAGTGACCGGCTGGTACAACGACACGACCACCACCATTAGCGGCACAAGCTTGAATGGCTTGTTTAATCGCTAACGTATTGTCGAATTGGCCATCGCCTTTAGCCCCATATTGGGTAATTAAATAATCTTTGTTTGGAAATGTCGGTTCAACAACCTGTTGACGAATAGCGTCAACTTGCTTGTCCCAATCTGATTTTACTGAAGGTTCACTTTTAGTGCTAACGCAAGCTGATAATCCACCGGCACCGACTACACTGGCACCTAACCCTAAGCCTTTTAACACTGAACGACGCATGTTGTTTATCATTTTTTCACCTTAAACTGTCTGAAGCACCTGCTAACGGTGGCATTAAATTTAAAAACGACTTTGACTTGCTTAGTACAAGCCAAAGAACTTAGGTAAAAACTCGCTAATACCTGGAATATATGTCACCAACATCAACACAACGAACATGGCTAAATATAAAGGTAGCAAAGGACGAATAATTTTCTCGATAGTTGTTTTTGCCACCGCACATCCGACAAACAGCACAGAGCCAACCGGTGGTGAACACAAACCAATGGATAAGTTAAGCACTATCATGATACCGAAGTGTAAAGGCGACATGCCTAACTCTGTTGCAACGGGCAAAAAGATAGGCGTAAAAATAAGAACGGCCGGTGTCATGTCCATAAAGGCACCAACAATAATTAACGCCAAATTAATCAAGAGCAAAATTAATAGCGGGTTTTCACTTAAGGTCAGTAAAAAGTCGCTAATGGTTTGTGGAATATTTTCATAAGACAATATCCACGACATAGCCGACGACGCACCAATTAACAACATAACAATGGCGGTTGTCTCACCGGCTTTAAGTAAGATTTCTGGTAATTGTTTTATTTTTACTTCTTTATAAAAGCCAACTGACAGCGCTAAAGAATATAAAACGGCAATTGCTCCTGCCTCAGTCGCAGTAAATACGCCACCAATAATGCCGCCAATCACAATAAATATCAGTAGCAAACTAGGAATAGCCGCCAGCACTTTTTCTAATACGACTTTAAGTGGTAAGCGCGCACCAGTGGGATAGCCTTTTAACTTTGAGTAACCAGCACACACTATCATTAATGCTGTCGCCACTAACATGCCGGGTAAGTATCCAGCGACAAACAAAGCAGCTATAGATACGCCGCCACTGGCGATGGCATAAATAATTAAAATATTACTCGGTGGGATCAACATACCTGTCGTGGCCGCTGCGCCCGTCACCGCGGTCGCGAAGTTTTTATCGTAACCGTTTTTCTCCATTTGCGGGATCATAAAGCTGCCGATAGCACTAGTTGCCGCTACCGCCGACCCAGAAATAGCACCAAACAAGGTACAAGATAAAACGTTAACTAAGGCTAAACCACCAGGTAACATACCAATTAACGCCATGGCACATTCAATTAACCGTTTGGCGATACCGCCTTGTCCCATGATTAAACCTGATAACACAAAAAATGGGATGGCAAGTAAAGCAAAACTGTTGATCCCGCCAGCCAATCGCTGTGCAACTGTTGTCATTGCTGGCATAAAATCTATGCTATATAACATAGTAGCAATGGTGGCTACGCCAATACTAAATGAAATCGGTACATTCAAAAGCAGTAAAAAAAAGAACACACCGACCAACACTAAACCTGAATATTCCACAAATCCTCCTATTCGCCAGTGCTAACTATTGCTGAGATTTGATTAGCAATTTTTTGTAAACTAAAAATACTAATAATGATGCCTGAGATCGGCACAGCACTATAAATAAAGCCCATTTTAACTTGCAGTGCGGCTGATATTTGGGTGGGATCCATAGTTAAGTTAACCAATGAAAAACCACCAATAATCATGACAGCCACGGCAAAAAACAAAACCACAACATGGGCAAATACATTAGCCCAAGGTCTCACTTGTTGATTAAATTTATTCACCACGACATCCAGCCCCAAATGTGAATCCATTTTGTAAGCGTACGCCGCACCAAATAACCCAATCCAAATCAATAAGAAGCGCGCGAGTTCTTCCGTTGTCGAACTCGGCGATTGCAAAACATAACGCGAGAACACCTGCCAAGTCACACCCAGTACAATTAACGCACATAGGGTGATCAGGAGTTTCTTTAAGCCACTTTCAATGACATTGACTAACTGCTGCATAATTACCCCTGATCTTTTTCAACAATTTGTTCTAGGTAAAGGCCAACTTTGGTGCCTTTAAAACTACTGTGAAAATTAGACACAGCTCTAACAAAAGGCGCTTTATCTGGCACTATAACTTTCACACCGGCTTCCTTTACTGCCGCTAACGCTTCTAGCTCACCTTCTAACCAAAGCTGCTTTTGTAACTCCACCGAATCAGCCACAGCACGATTCAGCCAGGCTTGCTGCTGCTCGTTTAAATTATCCATAATATGTTTACTGGCTAAAATCATATCCGGTACAGAGGTATGTTCATTCAAAATATAGTATTGGCAAATTTCATAATGACGAGACAAGTAAAACGACGGCGGATTGTTCTCTGCACCATCGACAACGCCTTGCTGTAAAGCGGCATATAACTCACCAAAGGAAATGGGTGTTGCCGCGCCGCCAAATGAATCAATCATTTTTACTGCGGTTTGACTTTCCATCACTCGAATTTTTTTACTGATCAAGTCAACGGGCGTATTCACTTCAGTGTCTGTCATATAAAAGCTGCGGCTGCCTGAATCGTAATAACCTAAGCCAACTAAGTGCGCGGCTTCTGTCTCTTTTAACAAGGCTTTACCTATGTCACTTTGGAGTACTGCCCAGCGGTGATCGCGATCACGAAAAATATAAGGAATACTGTAAACCTTCATTTCAGGCACAAAGCCTTCAATAGCTGCAGCCGATACCTTTGTCATGGCTAAACTGCCAATTTGCAACAACTCAACCATTTCGCGCTCTGTACCCAGTTGAGCACTAGGATAAATGCGGATCTCCATCGTGCCATTTGAGTATTCAGCTAATTTTTGCGCCATAAATTCCATCGCTTTATGCACGCTATGCTCGGTATCTAACGTATGCCCCATACGTAATACCGTTTTTTCTTCACTGTCACCGCAGGCGGTCAGCATGCTTAGTAACAAGGTGATTAACAACGGCAGTTTAAATATTTTCATAATTGCCTCAATTAAATTTCACTTTGACCATTAATAGCCATTTTTACGCGTTTTAGCGCAACTCATTCGGTTGATGAAAATCCATATCATCGTAAGCTAGGTTTTCACCGGCCATGCCCCAAACAAAAGAGTAATTTGCCGTACCAGAGCCAGAATGAATTGACCAAGGTGGTGACACCACAGCTTGCTCATTGGCTACCCAAATATGTCGCGTTTCTTGCGGCTCACCCATAAAATGACACACGGCTTGATCAGCTGGTACTTCAAAATAAAAATAACATTCCATACGTCTATCGTGCTGATGCGCTGGCATGGTGTTCCAGACACTACCAGGTTGTAAGCAGGTAACGCCCATTTGCAATTGACAGGTTTCGACAACGCCATTTACCAATAATTGATGAACCTTGCGCTCATTCGAGGTTTGCTGACTGCCAATTTCTAATACATTGCCGTCAAACAACCCGACTTTTTTGGTTGGGTAAGCGGTGTGAGCCGGTGCTGAATTAATGTAAAAACGAGCGGGTTGCTCGGCATCAAGGCTGGCAAACTCAACCTGCTGTTGGCCTTGCCCAACATACAAGGCTTCTTTAAACGCCAGTTCATACTCGACGCCATCCACTATCACTTTGCCTGCGCCACCAACATTAATCACGCCTAACTCTCTACGTTGCAAGAAAAAGTCCGCTTTTAACGCATCAAGATTTTCCAACGTTAACGGCTGTTTTATTGGTACGGCACCGCCGACAATAAAACGATCATAATGGGTATAAACGAGGTTAATTTGATCCGCGCACATAATATCTGCGCATAAAAACGCATCGCGTAGTGCTTGAGTTGTAAATGTTTTAACTTCTTGCTGACCAATAGCATAGCGGGTAGACATTTGTGTCGTCATTTTAATCTCCGAGGCAAAAAAAGTATTATCTGGCTAACCAGCCACCATCAACCGCCAATATATGACCATTGACATAATCACTAGCGCTAGACGCTAAAAAGACTGCAGCGCCAACTAGCTGTTCTGGCTCACCCCATTGCCCTGCCGGAATACGTTTTTCTATATCTTGGTTGCGCTCAGGGTTGTCTTGTAATGCTTGAGTATTATCGGTTCTAAAGTAACCCGGTGCGATGGCATTAACTTGAATATTATTGATCGCCCACTCATTGGCTAGTGCTTTAGTGACACCGGCAATACCGTGTTTACTTGCGGTATAAGCGGGTACGGTAATGCCACCAGAGTAAGACAGCATAGAGGCGATGTTGATGATTTTTCCCGCCCCTGCTTCAATCATTTGCTTACCCATTAAGCGGCTTAATAAAAACGCTGAATTTAAATTTACGTTGATCACTTTTAGCCATTCATCTTGCGGAAAATCAACCGCAGGATAACGAGCAATAGTACCGCCGTTATTGACTAATACATCAACCTTGCCTTGCCAAGCAATGGCCTTTTGCGCTAATTCAGTTACTGATGCTTCATTATCAAGATTAGCGGCTATTTGAGTCGCTTGACCGCCGATCGCGGTAATCTTTGCTAAGGTTTGATCACAACCATTGGGTTTAGAACTGCTGCAAATAACTTGTGCACCGGCTTGCGCTAAACCAATAGCAATGGCCTGCCCTAACCCTCTGCTAGCTCCAGTGACTAGAGCCACCTTATTATTTAATGAAAAAAGATTGTTATTCATTATGTTTACCTTATTCAACTTGCATTGGGACGATAATCTGATCTACCACCAGCTTCATCAACCCAACATTAAATCAACTGCTACCGGTGGCAGATTGGGGGTTGTAAAATCCCCACCAAACTCAATTTTTATTGACTCGCCGATTAAATTTAAATGCAAACTCATTACAAATGTTGAGTTGATGTTAACCTTTTTAATTTAGCAAAACAATGATATTTTAAAATTAATGCTACCGGTAGCATTAATGAAAATAATAGGCTAGTATGAAACTGTCTATTGGCGAATAATAATGATGTTGAAATAAGTGATGCTACACTTTTTTAACATTGTAACGATACTTTGAGCACGGTTCGGTTTCAAATGAGGTTAAGTATGCAAGGGCAATTTAAAAAAAGGGCAATTTCTTTTAACAATAAAAAAATGATGCTAGGTAGCTTATTTTTTCCTTTGGCCATATCAGGATGTGTGATCAATCAAGCGGCCCCAGAAAAAAATGAATTAACGATTTATAGCAAACCAACAGAAGCATCCTCGCTTGTACAGTTAACAATGACCAACCCTTCTACGTTTGCTAGAAAAGACGAAATTAGTTATTTCTCATTTGAGCAGCTAGGCCTTAATCCTGTTAACCCTAAAGCAAAACATTTAGTGGTCTATCAAGACCAAACCCCTATCCCAAGTCAGACAGTAGACACTGATAATGACGGCGTACACGACAAGCTAGCCATTCTCGCGCAATATCAAGCGCAACAAACGTTAGCGCTAGAAATTAAACATCAAGTAAAAAATAAGCCCAGCTTTACTAAGCGCACCCAAGCAGAAATTTCACGCAAAGTCGGCGGCCAATGGCAAGGTTCTAAATACATAGGCGGAACATTTGAAAACGTCTCTGAATTAGTGCCGCCAAAACACTATACCGACCATGGCGAGTATATACGTTATGAAGGCACCGGAATTGAATCAGACAAAGTGGGTTACCGAGTTTATTTAGATTGGCGCAATGGGTTTGATATTTTTGGTAAAACGCAAGATCAACTGGCGCTGCATAAGATTGGTCAAGACGGCTACAAGTCGTATCACTATATGGCTGATTGGGGCATGGACATTCTCAAAGTCGGAAAATCAGTCGGCATGGGTGGTTATGGCTACTGGAACGGTCAAGAAGTTGAGCGTGTATCAAACGTTGATAGCTGGCGTTCAAAAATTGTCGAAAATGGTCCAATTTACTCGGCGTTTGAAAATACTTATCAGGGTTGGCAAGTCACGCCTGAATTAAAAACCAATTTAAAAGCTCAACTGGCTATGACTGCTGGTAGCCGCTTGGTCAAAGTGAATTTAGCGACTGATCATAAAGTGGACAATATTGCGATTGGTTTAGTTAAGCACAAAGGCACTGAGCTGATCGTTGACGATATTAATGTGCAGGGCACGGCTTGGGTTTATATTGGCTCATTCGGACAGCAGTCACTGAACAAGGATAACTTGGGCATGGGACTATTTATTCGTAAAAACAATGTCAAACAGATCACCCAAGATAAAAACAACTATGTCATTGTCACTAAAAGCAATAGCACATTATTAGAATATTACTTCGCTGCCGCTTGGCAAGCTGAAGAAAATGGGATTAGTAGTTTAGGTGAATTTAAACAATACCTAGAGCAAACTAGTGAAAAACTCACCCGTACTATACGTGTACGTAAACAAACCGCGTTAGATATTGCTGATAAAAATAAACCATTAACGGCAAATTACGCACTTAACTGGGCTAAACGCCTAGCAGATTCAGAGATCCGTCGTAAAGTTTACGATTATGTCAATGGCGGTTATGACAAAATGCGCTTTCGTCCATCTAAGTATACCTATACCACTGGATTGCTAGCCCAATCGTTAGATGATTTACGCCAAGTGACAGGAGAACAAAGATACTGGGATGCAAGCTATGCCATGATCAGTTCATTTATTAACGAAGACGGTAGTATCGCCACCTATAAAGAATCTGACTACAACATAGATAAAATCAACTCAGGTAAATTTATCTTGCGCATGTACGATTACACAGGCCAAGAAAAATACAAAACTGCTGCGGGGCATTTACGCCAACAACTGAAAAATCATCCTAAAACCAGTAATGGTGCTTATTGGCATAAGAAAAAATACCCACATCAACTTTGGTTAGATGGCGTATACATGGGGATGCCATTCTTAGCTGAGTACTCATTGTTGTTTGAAGGCGGTGAACATATTGAAGATGCGGTTCACGAATTTGAAGTGTCAAAACAGTACTTGCGTGATCCCAACACTGGCCTGTATTTTCATGGCTGGGATGAATCAAAATCAATTGAATGGGCCAACAAACAAACAGGCCTATCACAAGAGTTTTGGTCACGCGGTATGGGATGGTTAGCCATGGCATCGGTCGATATTATGGACTTTATTCCCCAAGCACGCCCAGATCTGCGCGAAAAAATGCTTAAAACTATTAATGAACTAGCGCGCGATCTCGCTAAGTTTCAACACGAAAGTGGCACCTGGTATCAGATCCCCAACAAACCTAATGCCCCAGGTAACTATTTAGAATCTTCGGCATCTAGCATGTTTACTTATTTTTATGCCAAGGCACTCAATAAAGGCTATATCGATAAGCAATACCAAGACATAGCGCTTAAAGCCTACCAAGGCGTGGTCAATGAATTTATTGAATCACACCCTGACGGCAGTGTCAGTTTAACCAACATGTGCTTTGTAGCAGGTTTAGGTTTCGGTCGCGATGGCTCTTACGGCTATTATATGTCTGAACCTGTCTTAGCGGATGACCCGAAAGGCACTGGGCCTTTTATTATGGCCAGTGCACAAATCGCCAAACTGTTAAATTAACCCATTCTATTATGACGCCATTAACTTAGGATTAATGGCGTTTTCTGTAAATACTTCTGCTCTATTTCCGGTCTTGTTTTAGTCTTGTTCATCGCAGACCACTATTAATAAATTTATTGCTTTGTGAACAAGCATTAATATTTCTAAGCTTGCCAGTTGACGCTTTACGGCATTCCCTACATCCATGTAGGTCGAAATTTATTTCGACAATAGCAGCAGAGCTGCGATCTTGGTTTACGACTGCAAAATTGCCTATGATTTGCAGTCTCTGCAAGCATAAATGCTCGCCCAGTGTGTTACGAGTTACCAACAGTACAAGGAAGGCTGGAAGGTAACGCAACTATATAAAACATGATGGTTTGGCCCATCCCATCGGCATTCAGGTGCAGGTGGAAACCACCTTATGCGGCATTGGTTAAGAGTCACTGTCGTGAGCGATAAGGGAAAGGCAAACACAATGATTTGTCAGGTGTGAGTTAAAGAGACGAACAGCGTAGGTGTCGAAATATTTAACCGTTGCATCCCGAAACCAAGCTACTGGGTGGAGTTTGGGAAGAGCTTAGAGGCAACCTGATTACCAACTAAGCGGGAGCCGGCAAAGAGCTGACGTGAATTTAACTCGGGGTTTTATATGGAACGTAAGAACCAGTCGTTTTGATGTTAACAGATATCCTCGAATGGAAACCCCATGAGAGCCAAGTCTGAATGCAAAGCACTGGGGCGGAGCAATTCGTAGTAGTGATGATGATAGCTGTAATGGTTATCTAGCGAAGGGATTGCCTCGTTTTAAATGAAACTTTCATCAACTGCTGCAGCAGGAGGAATGATTGAATTCAGCAAAACCATTTAGTATTTCGAAATGGACAGTTTATGAAGCCTGGTTACGTGTAAGAGCCAACGGTGGAGCGGCAGGAATTGATGAGCAATCGATGAGTGATTTTGAACAGGACTTGAAGAAGAACCTGTACAAGATATGGAATCGAATGTCATCGGGCAGCTATTTTCCACCGACGGTGAAGCGTGTCGAAATCCCTAAGGATAAGGGCGTTCGAGTACTAGGCATACCCACGGTATCAGACCGAGTTGCACAGATGGTCGTCAAGATGGAGTTGGAGCCTGAATTAGAATCGGTATTCGATAATGATTCTTATGGTTACAGACCTAATCGCAGTGCACATGATGCATTAGCGATAACGTGCCAGCGGTGTTGGCGATACGACTGGGTGATTGATTTAGATATCAAAGGCTTCTTTGATAACTTGGACTGGGTGTTATTGGGCAAAGCGTTACGCAAACATACCAATAACCCATGGGTATTACTCTATATCGAACGTTGGCTTAAAGCGCCAATGGAAACCTCGGATGGTCAGATAATAGAGCGAACGAAAGGAACACCACAAGGAGGCGTGATAAGCCCATTGCTAGCCAATTTGTTTTTACACTACGCATTCGACAAATGGTTGCGAAGAGAACATCCACATGTTCAATTTGCACGCTATGCGGATGATGCAGTGGTTCACTGTCGTAGTGAGCAAGAAGCAAAGGCGTTAAAGCAAGCTATTGAGCAACGCATGTTAGATTGTTGTCTAGAATGTCATCCAGAGAAAACTAAACTGGTTTACTGCTTTGATGAAGGTAGACAAGAAGCACATGAAGTCATTAGCTTTGATTTTCTTAGTTACTGTTTCAGGCCAAGGTTAGTAAGGAATCGGTGGGGTCGCATGTTTGTTGGCTTTACACCTGCTATTAGCCCTAAAGCGAAACAGAAAATTAGAGAGAAAGTTAAAGCGCTCAAGCTACATAAGCAAACGGGGTTAACGATACAAGAGTTGGCGTATAAGCTTAATCCGATGATAAGCGGGTGGATAAATTACTTCAGTCGGTTTTGGAAAACAGCATTAAGGCCACTTATGTCTTGGATAAACCTTAAATTGTTGAAATGGGCGAAGAAGAAATACAAACGGCTGAAATTCAGTTACCAAAGAGCAAGAAAATGGATGCAAAGGGTGTGTAATACACAACCGTATCTATTTTCTCATTGGCAATTTGGTTGCAGGCCGTAAATGGTGAAACGAGAGGAGCCGTATGAATTGAGAGGTTCACGTACGGATCTGTGAGAGGCTGAGGGGGAAGCTCCCTCGGCCTACTCGACCATTAATAACCTTACCCGACGCTATTAAACAATCTATGGCTTATCAATTTCTATAAGCCGAATAATGATATAGTCAAAGCGATCAGGTTTTAGGGGCAGCTTCCGCATCCTGCTCACGCTAAGTACTTACATCCATGTAAGCAAAGTCGTCAAAGCTACCGCGTCCTGCTCTCGCCCCTTACCTGCATCCATGCAGGCAAGCTTCGAACCCCCATGAGCATATGCTCTATTATGTGATTGGGGTTGCCTAAAGGGATTTAGGTAGTAGGACGACGCAGGAGCCAAAGTCGAGAGTAAGCGCTGACAATGAACCATAAAGCCAGAGCGAGAAGACTATAGTCAAATTAAAAAAGCACTATCAACTACCTGTAAATGTAATAAAGACTAATTAAATTTGAAGAGTTATTGCGCCATTATGCCACCGGTGGCATAATGGCGTTTATCAACGTTGGTTTTTAAGCAATCTGCTTGATAGTTGTTCTTTAACTTAATTTGGAGCCTTGGTATGTGGTTTGCCGATCCTATCGCGCAATTTTTTGGTTTGGTTAGCTTTGTTATTGCAACCTTGTGTTACATGCAAAAAGATGATCTAAAGTTTAAGTACTTTATGTTAGCGCTTAATGTCGTTCATACCCTGCACTATGTATTGTTAGATGCGCTAACCTCAGCTGTATGCACAGCTATCGCTATCGCTAGAACCTACTCCTCTATCAAAACCAACTCTAAACAACTGGCCTATTTTTTTATCTTGCTAGTGGTAGGTATTAACGCCATTTTTATTGTCGAAAATTGGTTCGACTGGTTTAGTGTAGCTGGCTCTGTATTGGGTACCTATGCCATGTTTTGTTTGACTGGCGTAAAAATGCGCCTGTTTTTTTTGCTGGGTTCAACGTGCTGGTTAATTAACAACATCATTGTTAATTCTATTGGTGGGATCATGCTAGAAACCCTAGCCATTGTAGTTAACATTAATACCATATGGCGTATGTCCAGCTCTGAGCAATCTGAGGTTCAAACTACAAAGTCAATCCAACAACTGAATATGAAATCAACCTAATTTAAAGTAACGAAGCGATGAATTTTGTAAATGGGATAATGTCATTATCAACACTCGCTATTTCAAGCGCTGCCATATATTCCTCTCGGCGCTCTACAGGTACAACTGTCCACGCTATGCCACCAGATGCCATCATTAAATTCATAATAAAGCGCCCCATACGTCCATTGCCATCAAAATACGGATGTATGTAAACAAACATAAAATGTCCTAAAACAACACGAACAGCAATATTTTGTTCTTCGATGAGTAAATCAAAAAGGGTTGGCATCATATCCCTCAGCGCAGATCGACTCGGTGGAGTATGCCTAGATTGACGTATAAAAACAGGCCCAGTTCGATAACCTGCCAAATCAGCCTGCTTGACTATACCCGCCGCTACACTGGGAGAAAAAAGCTTTAAGTACCAATCTGTATGCGAATCTTCTAGCACTTGTCCTGCATTTTCGCCCTTTAATACCCGTTCAACAGCCGCTTTTACTTGTTGAAATGCATCCCAATAGCCTTTTGCTGCCATCGCATCTAAATGCTTTTTGCTTTCATCTGAACGTTCAGGATCCCAGTTACCAGAACGAACATGTTCAATGAGATCATGTGTTACACGATAACCTTCAATAGATAAAGAATGATAAGCATCAGTAACAAACTTGTCTTCTAACTCAGTCAAATACGCTTGAATATTGATAGTTGAATGCGGGACTTGAGGAAAATATTCAATAACATTCTCGCGCATATTGTTCCACATTAATCGTAAACGGTTTGAATAAGGCGAGGTATCTCTGCGGTCAAATGTTATTTGCGTATCATCTTCAAAGGGATCGACTGCTTTTACTTTGTAATCAGCTGCATCCATTCCTTTAATAATATTATCAGCAATAGTATTCCTACCTATATTACGCAAAGCTCCCGCTAAACGACCTGCACTTGTAACATGGCCACCAGAAAGTAAGATAGCTAGTAGCTCTGATGCATCGGTTAGCATTGAAAGTAAGGTTCTCATTTGTGTCGGTTTTTGCGCAAAAAACGATTTCGAGCAAAATACTAAACAAGCCGCAACACTATAAACTCTTAAACCATCAACAATAGCAAGTTGATCCCCGCTAGGAAGGGCTGCTCGCACGTCAAACACAGAGGTATTATGCAATAAAGTAGTGGGTTTGTTACGTCCTTTGGGGGAGCGTACCAACAATTGAGCTGGTACAGTTTTATCACCTATATGTATTTGAATAGACTGCTCTGGTGATAAACACCAGTTTTGCTCCAGCCGCTCATCTAAATAAGCAGCACAAAAATCCCAAAATGAGGTATACCACGAGGTACTATCGCCAAGTTGCTCATCAGGACTGGATGGAATATACCAGCCACGCATCACCTCTTTAATAAAGCCATGTTTAACTAAACGCTCTCTATCAGCACGTTCTAGCACTTTTGACTGTAATGCTACAGCACCGTTATCTTGCAATTGCTTTAATTGCTCAAGGGAATGAGCAAGCTTTTCTGATATTGAAGTCATGCTTACCTTCGTTAGCTTTTAGTGTTATTAAAAATTAGCTTTTAGTGTTATTGTAAATTAGCTTTTAGTGTTATTGCAAATTAGCTTTTAATGTAAACAAGGGAAGAAGGCGAATTTTTAGCTGCACAATGGTGGGTATCGATTGGCTATAAAAATCTACAATTTACTACGTAGTTAGAAGCCGAGGAGCAATGTAAAAAGAAAAACTCGCGCTAGCTATATTTAACCAGCAAGCGCGAGCGAATAAAGCTTATTTAGCGAGCTGATAAGCCTCTTTGGCTAATCGATATGAAAGGTCGTAAGCCAATTGATGGGCAACATCTAAAGAAAGACGTTTTTCTGCCACTAATTGGGCTAAGAAACGACAATCAATACGACGCGCAACATCGTGACGAGACGGAATAGATAAAAATGCACGAGTGTCATCATTAAAACCAACCGTATTATAAAATCCAGCGGTTTCTGTCACATTATGACGATAGCGTAACATACCTTCAGGGCTATCATGGAACCACCAAGCCGGCCCCAGCTTTAAGCATGGGTAATGACCTGCTAATGGAGCAAGCTCACGCGCATACGCCGACTCATCTAAGGTAAATAGAATAATTTTCAACTGAGATTCCGCACCAAATTTCGCTAATAACGGCTGTAAATCTTCAACAAAGTTAGTGCGTCCAGGAATATCACAACCTTTGTCTAATCCAAACTTTTCAAAGACTTTTTGATTGTGATTACGACGTGATCCAGGGTGGATCTGCATCACCATGCCGTCTTCTAAACTCATACCGGCCATTTCAGTCAGCATTTGCGCACGGAATAACTCCCTTTGGCTACCGGTGGCATTTCCAGATAAAACTTCCGTTAATAGTTTTTGACATTCGATCGCCGACAAATCAGCGGTTAATGCCGTTGGATGACCATGATCTGTGGCAGTTGCACCATGCGCTCTAAAGAATTCACGACGTGCACGTAAGGCATTTAAATAACCGTGCCACTGGGTAACGTCTTCACCAGTTTGGCTTGCTAAAAGATCGATATTTTTCGCAAAGTTCCAACGATCAGGATCAGTTACATCATCAGGGCGGAACGTGGTGATAACCGTTTTTTCATAACCCGTTCCTTGCAGCTTAGCATGGTGCTGCAAGTCGTCGGTTGCACCCTCAGTTGTGGCTAGCAACTCAATATTGAAGCGTTCTAATAAAGCACGAGGACGGAACGCATCTGTCACTAATTTTGCATTAATCGTGTCGTAGTAAAAGTCAGCCGTTTGTGGGCTAAACTCAACTTCAAAGCCAAACACTTCGCTAAAAACAAAGTCCATCCAAATGCGTGAAGGTGTGCCATGGAATAAGTAGTAATGGTCAGCGAAAATGTGCCAAATTTTACGGTAATCAGTTTCTACTTCGCCACCATCAACACGTGGAATGCCAAGGCTTTCTAGCGCAACGCCTTGGCTATAAAGCATTCTAAAAACATAATGGTCAGGAATTATCAATAGCTCTGTGGCGTTCTGAAAACATTCATTACCCGCGAACCAACTTGGATCAGTGTGACCATGCGGACTAATAATGGGTAAATTGGCAACCTCAGCATATAATTCACGACTAATGGCTAACTCGCTAGGATCAGCCTTAAATAGCCGGTCATTATCTAGCACTAATGGTTTGTGATTTACGTCCACAACATTTATTCCTCTAAATAGTTCAGTGTTAATAGGTGGATAATTTCATTGGCAACCTGCAACCATCGACACAATGTTGACTAGGCTATAAAAAGATAAACGATCTCAAAATTATCCGTCGACGTTTAAGCGTAATATAAACTAAATTGCCACCGGTGGCAACCAATGTTAATCTAAACACTTTAAAGTTAGTAAAATGTTAAAAATATAATTTTCTAAATAAAAAAGAAGGTTCATATGTGGTTAACAATAACCAAGTTATTCCCCTTGCTATTACTTGTGAGCGTATCAATACAAGCTAAAAATGACATCCGTGTTCCAGGAAATAAACAGGCTAGTTCACTACCTGTTACCTTACTTAAAACCATGGCGCAAACTAGCGACCAATTCCAACTCGTTTTTCCGTATGATCAACAAGGTGAAATTACAAAATCCAGAATATTAAGTGATGTTAAAAATGGTCAACTAGATGTGCATTGGAGTCAATCAAACGCCAAGTTTGAACAAGACTTTCAAGCGATTTATATCCCTATTTATCGGGGCTTAATCGGTTTTAGAATTGGCATTGTACCCAAATACAAGCGAGATTTACTTCAACAAGTCAGTTCGTTAAGCCAACTGCAAAAATTTACAGCTGGCTCTGGCACTCTGTGGTCTGATACGCGTATTTTGGAACACAATGGTTTACCTGTCGTTAAAGAGCAGAAATACCCCAATTTATTCCCTATGCTAGAAGGGCAACGCTTTGATTATTTTCCACGAGGCTTGCATGAGCCTTGGCGAGAAATAGAAAAATGGCAGCAATACAACCTGATTGTAGAACCCCACCTATTAATAAAATACACAGCTCCTTTTTACTTTTTTGTTGCTAAAGATAATCAAGCATTAGCTCAGTTCATCACCCAATCATTAAATGAGTTATATGCAACGGGTCAATACCAAGCTTTGTTTTTTGCTGATCACGATGTCGCCACCGCACTCGCCAATGCCGGACTCGAAAAAAGAACCGTCATTGAATTAACCAACCCTAACCTCACAGCCCAAACACCGTTAACTCAAAAACACCTTTGGTATGATCCGTTTGAATAAGTCTGCAGGGGCTGCAGCATTTTTATATCACTTTTTCAGTGAGCAGTCCCTTAAACTCATTATAAACACGGCTTTAAATTTGACTATATAATCAAATTAAATTGGTGATATGAGAGATATTATTGGGCTAGAGTTACGAAAAGAAAGAAAGAAACGAAAGTTATCTCAAAGCGAATCTGGCTTACCGTTGCAACTGGATGCGGCGGTTATTTCGCGCATTGAAAATGGTAAATACACTGGCAGCCTAGCAACATTTGAAAACTACTGTAATTTACTTGGGTTTGAATTATCAATAAAAACGATTGAACATTCGCCTCCAAGTTTTGATGAACTTGATGAGTTATTTGGAGACGAATAACTGTGGAGAAATTAAATTTACCCTATCAGATAAAATCACTGTCAGATTGTCACTAATTAGCGACTTAAGCTACGGGCTTCTAATTATTTATAATAAGCCTTATTATAGGCGCGATACTTAGCGTCAGAGCCCCTACTTTTGGTGCCTGCAGAGATGCAGGCCCACAGAAACTTGATACTTTCAAACGATTATTTTAGACAAGTAGATACAACACTTTTTACTCAGCCAAATAAAAAAGCCCCACTGCATAGGGACACACAGTGAGGCCGAACTGAGCAACTAGGTTGCTCGCACACACAAAGTTTAAACGTTGTAGGTAGTTGACGCGGTATCACCACCGCGTCCGGTCCAATTCGTATGGAAAAACTCACCGCGTGGTTTATCGACTCTTTCATAGGTATGCGCACCAAAGTAGTCACGCTGCGCCTGCAATAGGTTGGCCGGTAAACGTTCGGTACGATAACCATCGAAATAGGTTAGAGCTGAACTTAAACAAGGTACAGGTACCCCATTCGCCACTGCGGTGCTAATGACATTACGCCAACTACTTTGGGCAGACGAAACCGTGTCCATAAAATACGGATCGAGTAATAAATTGGCTAAATCTGGCTGTTGGTCAAAGGCTTCTTTTATCTTGCCTAAGAACGCAGAACGAATAATACAACCACCGCGCCACATTAATGCAATCGCGCCATAATTTAGGCTCCATCCAAACTCTTTCGCGGCTTCTTTAAATAAAACATAGCCTTGGGCATAAGAAACAATTTTAGATGCCAACAGCGCTTTGCGAATATCTTCAATAAACGCGGCTTTATCGCCTGTAAATTGTTTCGCAGGACCTTGGATCAGTTTTGCCGCGGTAACACGTTCAGCTTTTTGTGCCGATATACAACGCGCAAATACCGCTTCACCAATTAAGGTTAACGGCACGCCTAAATCCAATGCAGTTACCCCTGTCCACTTACCTGTACCTTTTTGCCCAGCAGTATCTAAAATATCTTCAACTAGCGGGCTACCATCAGCTTGTTTATAAGCAAAAATATCGCGCGTGATCTCAACTAAATAGCTATCAAGCTCAGTTTGGTTCCAATCCGCAAACACTTGATGCAATTCATCAGCCGATAAGCCCAGTACTTCTTTCATTAATTGGTAAGCTTCACAAATCAGCTGCATGTCGCCATATTCGATACCATTGTGGACCATTTTCACAAAATGACCGGCACCGGCATCACCAACCCAATCACAACAGGGCACGACTAACTCGCCTTGCTCATTAGCCACTTTGGCCGAAATACTTTGAAAAATATCTTTAACATGTGGCCAAGCAGCAATGGCTCCGCCGGGCATAATTGAAGGCCCCTTCAAAGCGCCCTCTTCGCCGCCTGAAACCCCAGCACCAATATAATGTAAACCTTTGCTAGCTAAATACTCGGTACGACGATTTGAGTCTGGATAATGGGTGTTACCACCATCAATAATAATGTCGCCCGCGTCTAAATGCGGGATAAGCAACTCAATAAAATCATCAACCGGTTGCCCAGCTTTCACCATCAACATCACTTTACGAGGTGTCGCCAATGACGCAACTAGCTCTTGAATATCTTTTGCTCCGCGTATCGTTTTACCTGCCGCACGACCCGATAAAAACTTTTCGACCTTTTCATAACTACGGTTATACGCAGTCACCGTAAATCCTTTACTGGCCATATTGAGTACTAGGTTTTCACCCATTACGGCTAGGCCTACAAGGCCAATATCTGACTTATCTTTCATTTATATTTTGCTCCGCACTTATATTTTGCTCGCACTCAGGGCGTGTTGAATTGATCAATGGTGGTCACTGGTATTGTATTAGGGGGAGATCAGTGACCCTGTCATATAAGTAAATTAACTTTGTTTTCAAAAAACGAGGTGCAGCCAGGGAGACCACACGAATTACGCTGCACCTCACAAAATAGTGTCTTCTCGCTCAGACTAAAGATTTTGCACAATTAACCAAAAATTCGGGTTAAGTGACGATCTAAAATATTTTCTGTTACGTTCTTATCGATAATCGCCTTGTTCTCTTTTAACGCATTTAAGTATTTATCACCCATTTGCGCAGCCACTTTGTAACCAACGTGTAGCAACTGGCGTAAATTTGGATTGTACTCAGGGTGCGCTAAATCATGACGTAAAGCATTCGCGTATTGCTGCCCTGTCCAGTTTTGAACGTCAGCTACTGCTGGCAATCCAGCAGGATCAATATCAATGACTGTTGCGTAAGGAGCACATAACTCATCAAACTTATCCATTGATTTAGCGTAAACCGCTTTGGCAATTTCTAAGCCTTCGCCACCCGCTTCAGCTAAGCCGATCAGCTCTTCTAACCAAGTTGTGCCCGCGGTTTTTAAGTGAATACCGGCATTGTGTTTCTTTAAACAACGACCAATCGCAGGATAAATAGAGAATTTATCTGAGCCTGAGTGCACGCTTAATTTTAGTGTTTCAGGCAAACCAAATTCTTTAATTGCAAAGTCGATAACCGCTAAATCTTGGTCAAACTCTTTTTCAAATTGCACAACATCACCCACATAATCGACCCCTTTATTAAAGCGACCCGTGAATTTAGGCGCGATAGTTTGTGCTGGAATACCCTCAGCCGCAATAGCACTTAAAATGAAGAATAACTGTAATGGCGTTTGCGGATCTTCACATTCGTCCATTGATACTTCGGTGACAAATTCTCCGACTTTTTCATCAGCAATTTTGCGATAAATTTGTCCAGCTAATTTAACCGCGCCTAAAAACTCTTTAGCAATTGACTCGACTGTTTCTGCTGTCACGCTAAACGCTTCATCAATACCTGGAATCGTTAATTCACCTAAATATTTTTCTTGGGCAGCAACAAAAGCATCGATATCTGCTTGTGGCGCAGCTAAACCAATTTGTTCAGCCACATCCAAGGTAAAAAAGTCACTGCAATCAATAAAGCTATCCACAGTCGTCAATTGAATGTGATCAGCATCAACATAATAGGGTAATTGCCAGCCTTTCACCTTTACCGCTGCATCCGCTTCGTCGCGTAAACTTTGCGGCACAGTACCTATAATTTGATGCTCACGATTCGATTTATTCCAAACCGGAAATACTTCTAAGCCAAATTTTTCTTTGGCATCTATCATAGCTTGTAATTGAGCCTCTGCTTGATGGCCAAATCGATCACCAACACCCATTGTGTACTTTGCAATTTTTTTCATTTTCGCCTCTCGTTGTTATGACACAACCATTTAGCCACCGGTGGCATTTCCGGTAAACTCAGGTTATCACTGTAAAATCCAAACCAATCCTAATGTCGCTGCACATAAACCCAGTGCTTGACTAAACCACTGATGAGCCTTCTGGCTATACTTGTAAAGCATACGATTTAGCTGGCCAAAGCCTAAACCAAATACTGTCATGCCAAGTAAACAACCTAGTGAAAACATCAGCATATAAATAATGGCGCCTACAACTTGGCCTTGCATCGCTACTGGGATCAATGCCAGTGCTGGCGCGCTACCTGCCATACCATGCAACCCACCAACCAGTATAGGTTTGTGATCATGACGGCTTGTTTGTATTTGTTTTTCTAACCTAGATTGTTGTGTAACCCAGTGTCGATGAAATCTTTGACCATGCTGATGGCGTTTTAAATGCAAATTGCCTTTATTAATTTGCCAAATCAAACCTAAGCCTAAAACGATAAGCACGCCGCCAACCATAAGCTCAGCCATTTGGGTGATAGCGGCGGGTAGATGCAGATTAAATACAGTCAAACCAATCGCTAAACCCAGCAAGATCAACCCATGACCACATCCCCACTGCGCGGCGAACTTGATCATGGTTGCGACTTTGCGCTTAGACTGACTCAGCGTAGATACCGCCATCACATGATCAGCATCAAATGCATGGAGCAAGCCCATTAAGGCTCCCGCGGTTAAAATGGCAAAAGATTCAAGCATTGACATGATTTATCTCACACTTAGTTTTCAAACATGTTTAAGGTTTTAATAGCCGCTACAGCAGCACCAAACCCGTTACCAATGTTAACGGTCACAATTCCTGGTGCACAAGATGCAAGTGCGCTTTCTAAAGCGGCTTTACCACCTGCAGATACGCCATAACCCACTGGGCTTGGTACCGCAATAATCGGGGCATGGATCAAACCTGCTAGCACGCTAAATAACGCCCCTTCCATTCCGGCTACTGCGATAATAATTTTATGCTTTTGGATCTCGGGTAACTTTTCAGTTAAACGCCATAATCCTGCTACACCCACATCGCAAATTAAAGGAGCAGCGTAGCCATTAAATTGCAAAGTTCGCGCGGCTTCACGTGCTACCGAAATATCGGATGTCCCCGCAGCCACAATACAAACGCCAGGTTTTAAATTGTTGTCTTGTTCATTTCTACTTACAGCGTCCGTCAGCAAAATTGCCGTATTTGAGCTTGGATCAAAATCTAATTTTGCTTGGTGTGCATGACTCAAGGTTGCAAATTGCTGGGCACTTAAGCGTGTCAAAAATATACAGTTATTAACGCTTATGTTATGGGCAATAATCGCATCAAGATCCGCCGTCGCTTTACCTGCGCAAAACACGGCTTCAGCAATACCGGTACGCTCTGCTCGCTGTGAATCCCATTCAAACGGCTTCACGATAAGCCTCTTTTCCAACAAAAGCTGAGCCACGTTGATACAAGCGAATACCACTAAATAAGTTACCACTGCGTTGGCACAAGGCTTTAGTGACCGCTTGAATATCGGCCATAATTGCCCCTTCGGGTAACGGTGCCATTTCTAAAATAACGCCTTGGTAAGTCATTCGGCAACGCACATCATGACGGCTTTCAAGAATGGCGTTAACCGCAGACTCTACTTTATCAATAAACTTCAAATCAGCAGGCAGTATACCAATACCCGTTTCCACTCGACTGGCTAAACAAGGCTGACTCGGTAACGTTTGTAAATCAAACAAGCCCAAGTGTTTAGCGATGGCGTATATATCCTGCTTGCTAATGCCCACATCAACATAAGGATGAACCACTTTTTGTTGTTCAGCAGCCTGTAAACCGGGACGAAAGTCGCTGAGATCATCGGTATTGGTACCCGACATAACAACGCCTGAATTAGCAACAGACAAACGCTTATACAAATTAGATTTACAGTAATAGCAACGATTAATTGGGTTTTTTAAGTAGTTATTATCCGCAAATTCCCCCGCATCAACCAACTTTAGGTTCCACTCGTAACGTCCGGTATAATCAAAAATTCGCTTCATTGCTTGTTGCGGTACCGCGGGTGAATGCGCATGACAAGCAGTCGTACTTTTAGGGTAATACAGATGCGCAATAAAGCTTAACACCATACTGTCTATTCCCCCGCTAACCGCTATGGTCATTTTAGGAAACGTGCCTAAATGCGCGACTAACCGCTCTATTTTATCACTTGTATTCATAACGTTACTCTCACCACAAACAACCCAATCAACCTAACGACAAACCGTTTTATTCATTTTCAAATCGCGCTTTGGTCGACCATAAACCCAGCGCAGGATTACTGACATAGAATATTTCTTCACCGTCTGGCAGAGTATTCCAACCGTCTTTTAAATTTTCTATCGGGTAGCGCTTTGTCATTTCATCGTAATGGCAATACTGGTAATCAACACTTTCAATTTCTTGCTGACTAACGCCATCGCCTGGACAATAAGTCACATTAAACCGTTTATCCGCCGTGCCATGAATTAAATGTGCGGCCGCCGACAAATTCGTCGCCAGTTCAGGGTTGGCTTTTACTGCGGCTAGTGTTTCATCTGTGGTCTTATAACCGTATTTACGAATGAGCCTGTCGATCTCTAAATCTTCTCCAAAGCGATGTAATGCTGGCGCCAAGATAATTAACTCGCCGGCATCAGCCATGGCCATACGCGTACGGTAAATCGCTTTGTTACCTAACCAAGTTGTTTTGAATTCTGATGGTTCTAAATAAACAATCGCTTTATTAATCGGCTTATCTAACAAATTAAGATTGAGCTGCTGACTGAGCTTAGCTGCCGCTTCGTAAGTATCTTGGTTTGCACCACAAAATACGCCTTGTAATGCAAGTTTGTCATTTTTGTTGCCCAATACGGTTAAAATAAACTCAATTGGCAAGTGACGTAAAAATTCATCATAACCTTCGTTTAACGCTTTTCTAACCGGCGTATCGACGCGCCCCATGATCCTTTCCATGCCATAAACCGCACCTAAAAAATGAGATTTGTGAATGGTATCGGCTCCGCCTGTGCCAACTAATATATTTTTGGTGTAATTCGCCATACCAATGACTTCGTGAGGTACCACTTGGCCAACCGACACTATTAGATCCCAGTTTCCGTCTAATAATAATTTATTAGCTGCCACATCCATGCTGTAGTCGAGCTTGCCTTCTGACAATTGCAGCATGCGCTCGCTACTGATCTCCCCCACTTTTTGCACATCTTGGCGCCACAAATGCGGTAAAAAACGCTCTTTGGGAATATCAGTGCCAAACATGGCGTCTATCTCTTGCTCGGCCATTGGCTCGTGAGTGCCTAAGGCTGGCAAAAAATAGATGTCAGCTTGATCTTTTAATTTTTCGTATAAATAAGCAGAAATAAAACCCGCTTTTGAGTAAAAACGCGTAATGTCGGGCGGTAAAATTAAAATACGCTTAGCGTTAGCCGCTTTTTGTTGAATAAATTGATCCAAAATAGCAACTAAGGCTTGATCATTAATTGTCTGTTGTGTGTCAACAACATGAATGGGATAAGTCATTTTCATGCTCTCTAAAATCGATTGAACAATCACCTCTGGTGATTGGCTAATATCAGCAACAATGGCATTATTTGGCTCTTGCAATGCCGCAAACTGGCTATTAAGTAACTCAGTTGGCATAAAATGATTTTTACGTTTTGCCATACGACTCGCAATAAGTGCCTGACTGCCTTTCAAATACACAAATGTCACTTGCTTGGTTAAGGTCGACGCTAAAACATCACGATAACTTTGCTTTAATGCAGAACAGGCTAAAACTGCACCGCCTTGTGCATTCCACAACACCATTTTGTCTGCTAAGCGTTTCAACCATGGCCAGCGGTCTTCATCTTGCAGTGCTATACCTTGGCTCATTTTGTCTATATTGGCTTGTGGATGAAAATCATCACCATCATAAAAGTTAACATTGAGCGCCTGCGCTAATCGATTACCGATTGACGACTTACCACAACCACTTACACCCATCACAATATAAATCACGAAACGACCCTTAATTGCATCATTTTTTAAGTTAAACTCAGTCTAAATGCCACCGGTGGCATTTGTCAACATAATTTAAACATTTCAAGAGGAAAATCTATTTTTCATACTAGCATGAGAAAAAATGGCCACTTGAAGTAATCAAAACGTAATAATAAAGTTACTTTTTATAGCCTGGTCATGTATGCTAGCGGTAGCGTAAATAGTGTTAAAATGACAATTAAATAGCAGCTTGAGTTAAGTTTATGAGCGACGTAAAAGTCACAATTAATGACATTGCCCGAATGGCTGGCGTTTCAAAACGTACGGTTTCTCGTGTTATCAATAATTCGGATAAAGTCGGTAAAAAAACCAAAGAGTTAATCGATAAAATTATCGCAGAAACCGGTTTTGTACCAGACAAACAAGCCAGAGGCCTTGCTTCTAGCCGCTCATATTTATTAGGTTTGGTTTACGATAACCCAGATGCTTTGTATATAGACGAAGTGCAGCGCGGGGTTTTAGACTATTGCAGTAATGGGGGGTATGAATTAGTTGTTCACCCTTGTAGTTATAAAAGTGAAGATTTGATCGCTAATGTCTTATCTTTTGTGAAACGCTCTAAATTAGATGGTATTGTCATATTACCGCCAGCCTCTGAAATAGACGAGTTAGGCGCAACCTTAGATGACAATAACATTCCTTACATTCGCATTGTGTCTGGCCGTTCCGAAAATGCCGAAAACTTTGTGGTGTCTAACGACGGTCAAGCCGTCTTTGAGTTAGTTGACTTCCTCATTACACTCAACCACGAAAAAATAGCCATGATCACAGGGCCAATGAATTATCGTTCATCTAAAGAACGTTTCAGTGGCTATAAAGTGGCAACAGAAAAAGCCAAGTTAAATCTCCCACAAAACTATGTAGTTGAAGGTACTAACCAATATATTAGCGGCATAGAATGCGCGAATGTGCTACTGGATTTGCCAGAGCGCCCTTCTGCTATCATCGCCAACAATGATGAAATGGCCGCCGGTGCATTGAAAGTTGCCGTAGCAAAAGGCATCAAAGTACCAGAAGAATTATCCATTTGTGGCTTCGATGATAACTTGTTAGCTTCACGTATTATGCCGCAACTAACAACAGCCCGCCGTCCCGTTAGGCAAATGGCCAAAGCCGCCGCTAAAAAGCTAATTGCCAAAATAGAGAATGGTAATCCAAGTGTGATAGTGGAAGAAGTCGTCGTCGCACCTAAAGTTGTGATCCGCGAATCGACCGCTGCGCTATCACCTAAAACGTAACAAACCAGAGTACTTTGGCAAAGGCTCAGGATCGTTAGTGTAAATCGAGTCGTTGCCTCACCTTGTTGGCGAGCATTCATGCTTGCAGAACCTGCAAACTATTTTAAACAAAAAAACTCCCTTGTGGGCGGGTTTTACACCCGCTAACATAAGTTCTCTTACTGACTATGCACTTGCAGGAATAAATCCTGCCCTACAGGCGTAACCATTTGCTAAATTGTAGGGCGATTTAACATCGACAAACCTTGTGCTAGCCGAAATAAATTCGACCCTACATATCATAACTTTTCTGTCTGAACTCCAATTAATCCGCACTGCGAAGCAAATAATCAAAAGCAGATAACGAGGCTTTGGCTCCTTCTCCCATGGCAATGACTATTTGTTTGTAAGGTACGGTTGTCACGTCTCCAGCAGCAAATATACCCACCTGAGAAGTTTGGCATTTTTCATCAATAACCACTTCGCCATATGGTGTACGCTCGACAACCCCTTGCAAAAATTCACTGTTAGGCACTAAACCGATTTGCACAAATACGCCAGATAAGTTTTTCCGCAACACTTGTTCAGTCATGCGATCAATGTACTCAATAGCCACCACTTTACCATTGTCAGCAATAATCTGTTTGGTGGCGGCATTGGTAACTATACTAATCTTGTCATTAGCTTGTGCCTTTTCTACTAAAACTTTATCCGCTTTAAGCTCGGGTAAAAATTCAAACAAGGTGACGTGCTGCACCATACCGGCTAAATCCAATGCGGCTTCAACGCCTGAGTTACCGCCACCGATCACGGCCACATCTTTACCTTTAAAGAAAGGGCCATCGCAATGCGGACAATAAGCCACCCCAGAGCCAATGTTTTCTTTTTCGCCTGGTACGCCTAGCTCACGCCACTTAGCGCCAGTGGCCACAATAATGGCTTTACTATTAATTACTTCACCAGAAGACAAAGTTAACGTTTTAGCGCCAGTTGGTGGTGCCGCAATGTCTGTGATCCTGACATGTTCTTTTTTGGTAATGTCATAATCATTCATGTGTGCCAGCATATTTGAGGTTAACTGCGTACCCGTGGTTTTCGGTACTGATATTAAGTTTTCAATGCCGACTGTATCTTTTACCTGCCCACCAATACGATCAGCAACCATAGTCACTTTTAACCCTTTGCGTGCGGCATAAATGGCAGCGGCAACACCAGCGGGGCCGCCACCTATTACGGTAATATCTTGCTCGGGCAATTGTTCAACGTTGAACGACCCTACAAAATCGGGATAACGGGCTATCAATTTATCAACCAGTTGCGCGGTATCAATTTTACCATTAGCAAATAATTCACCATTAACATAAACACTCGGTACACCTTGTATATTGCGTTGTTCGACGACCTCTTGAAATAAGCCGCCGTCAATCATTTCACTGGAAATATTGGGGTTAAGTAACGCAAATTGATTAAGCGACTGCACAACATCGGGACAATTGTGGCAACTTAACGACACAAACACCTCAAAGTGCAATGGTTCGTTTATATTCGCGACTAAATTGACCAAGGTATTATCAAGCTTAATCGCGGTTCCCGAAGATTGGAGTATTGCCAACACCAAAGAGTTAAACTCATGACCCGCAGGGATCCCAGAAAACACAATTCCGGTATTCTGTTGCGTGTTGTCCTGCTCTACTTCAAGGGCAAAACTAATTGGGCTGCGTAAATTAATATTTCGCTCTTGCCAACTCAACTTGTCTGATACAGAGCAAATCTGGCTTAAAAACTCTGTTAATTCTTGTTTTTTGGCGTGCTCTCCCGTTTGCACAACCAGAGTCACAGCTTTTGTCATGTTTGCTGTATATGTTTTAAGTGCTTGTAAAATATCATTGTTTAACATAAGTGGATCCTGATAGCTTTAACTATAGTCTTCTCGCTCAGGTTTTATGGTTCATTGTCAGCGCTTACTCACCCCAATCACATAGTAGAGCATATGCTCATGGGGTCTCGAAGCTTGACGGCTTCCCCTAAAACCCGATCGCTTTGACTATATAAGTACAGCGCTCGCGAGGCTTTAACCTCGCGAGCCAAGGAGAGTCAGATAAAGAGTTTAGATTTGGAGAATTAGATTTTGCCAACCAAATCTAAACTTGGGGTTAATGTTGCTTGGCCTTGTTCCCAAGCAGCTGGGCATACTTCGCCGTCGTTAGCGCGCACATATTGCGCTGCTTTTACATTGCGCACCATGTCTTTCGCTGCACGGCCGATACCGCCGGCATGAATATGAGCCACTTGAATGACACCATCTGGATCAACCAAAAACGTGCCACGGTGAGCCATGTGATCTTCTTCAATCATTACGTCAAAACCGCGTGTAATAGCGCCGGTTTGATCACCTAGCATAGGGAATTTAATTTTACCGATAGCGTCTGACGAATCATGCCATGCTTTGTGTGAAAAATGGGTATCGGTAGAAACCGCATACACTTCAACATCAAGCTGTTGTAGCTCTGCATAATGATTCGCCATATCTTCAAGTTCGGTTGGGCAGACAAACGTGAAATCTGCTGGGTAGAATAAGAAGATCCCCCACTTACCTTTTACTGATTCTGATGTCACTTCAACAAACTCACCGTTATGAAAAGCTTGTGCTTTGAATTCTGGAATAACTTTACCGATTTGTGCCATGATATTTACCCTCTAGGACTATTAAAAATATTTGTTAAAAAGCGTTATTGCTTGAACGAGGTAAAGATTAAGGGCAATTTAATTTTCAGTATATTTTAAAGAATCTATTATTATGATTGAAAAAACTGAACGTACTTGAGCATTCAACTAAACTAAAATCAAAGCTTCTTATCACTATTCAACCTCAGCTATGATCTCCATTAAACAAATTAACTATGCATTAGCCGTAGCAAAAACCTTACATTTTAAAAAAGCCGCTGAACTCTGTAATGTTTCGCAGTCCGCACTGAGTACCGCGATCACCGAGATGGAAAATCAATTAGGTTTAGCGGTATTTGAACGCAATAACAAACACGTTTTGATTACCGAAACCGGCAAACAAGTTCTAGCCAAAGCGCAATTAATAAAGTTACAACTGGATGAGTTAATGCAGTTATCGGATTTGAATAAGTCACCATTGAGTACCCCTATGACCATGGGGGTGATCCCAACCATAGGTCCTTATTTGCTGCCTAAAGTCTTACCGCAAGTGAGGTCCCAGCACCCTAATTTTCAATTGCAGATCCAAGAAGCCCAGTCGCATGAGCTAGTTGATCGGGTAAGAAACGGCGATCTGGATTGTGCGATCCTCGCCTTACCCTACCCAACTAACGGTTTGATCAGCCTTACCTTTTGGCAAGAAGATTTTTACTGGGTTAGTCATAAAGAAGAATGTCCCGCGCAGATCACCGAAATAAAAAGTGATGAGCTACAACTAGACAAATTAATGTTGCTTAAAGAAGGTCATTGCTTAAAAGACCACGCACTTGCCGCCTGCCAACTGAAAAGCCAAAAGCAACAGTCGGAATTTGACTCAACTAGCTTGCATACCATTATTCAAATGGTCGCCGGTAAACTCGGCACCACCTTAGTACCAGAAATGGCCTTACAACAATTGTTGCATGACGGATCTGAGCTAAGTGCCATTCACTTAAACGAACCTGGCCCACATCGTTCAATTGCTTTTATCATTCGGCCTAATTACGTAAAAACAGCAGACATTGAAGCACTAATCGAGTTATTTACGTTGGCTTTACGTTCAAAAAATTAGAATGTGATGATTAATTGATTCCATTTTATAAAAGTAAGTGCCTAACCTATATTGAGTTTACGCAATCAAAAAACGCGTAATTAATAACCATATGAGGTAAGCACTATGAACCTACTAAACAAACTGCAATCTTGGTTAAGCCGCCCAGCTCAATCGCGCTCAGCGCACAAGGAATGTAATTACACTAACAATTACTACGGCGACCAAGTTTGTTCACGCCAATCAGCCAAAAAAACAAACTAACCCTATGACCACGGTTTAGCCCAACTAGGCCGTGGTTTTTTAAATCACTGTCTAATTTGGCTGCTCAGGCTAGCTGCATAATTATCATCAATCACTACTAACCCTAGTGTCATTTTGAGCCAGTATATTCTGTCTCAGCCCTTTTCCTTTTCTCGAACTTTCCTGTGCTGCTCTTCCTGCTCTTTAATGAATATCGCAAAAAAATAGCCAAATACATGACAACAATCTACAATGAAAACACCAAGAATAGGATGAAAAACATACAATTTTAACAATAGCTAAAGGAAGCCTCATGCAACAATTTGAATATAAAATCATTGATACTCGCGATGTTGAATCGGCTGGTTTATTTAAAGGCCGCCAACGTGAAGATATAGAAGCCTATCTCAACGCTTTAGGTGCCGAAGGGTGGGAACTTGTCAATGTCGATTTTCGAGAACTAGAAGGGGGTTTAGAATTCGCAGGCGTAATGAAAAGACAAGGTTAATTGCTAGTCTTAAATGCTACGAATTAGATGCTACGAATTAGATGCTACGTATTAGATGCTAAGAGCGCACAAACAAACACCCCGTAAAGCCGAGCAAAAAACTCGGCTTTGTTTTTAAACTCTTTAGTCTGTAACAGGTTTATCTTGCAATGCAGACAAACCCAAACTTGTGCGCATAACGGGTTCAATATCACCATTCGCTTTAAACGACATAAACTCAGCGGCAACATGACGTTGGCGTTTACGTAACTGACAACCTGCCTTAGGTGTTTCTAGCCATCTGTGATAAAACAATATCCATTTATTTTGATATTTTACAATGGAGTGATGGTTGTTACTCTGATGCTCTTGCTGCATAAACACCCCTTTGTATTGCCAAGGGCCAAGTGGGCTTTTTGCAGTGTAATACGCTAGCTCGCGATTATTTTCTGGCATTGTAAAATAATACAAATCATGCCGTTTAAAAACCCAAGGGCCTTCCATTTTCGGCTCATACCCACCCATATCCATTTTGATGAAGTCACCTTTGATACTACGCATATCCTCAGCCATTTTGACCACGTAATAATCAAAATTTTTGCCGTGAAAATATAGATAAGCTTTGCCATCATCGTCGATAAATAAGCTAGGATCATTAGCATATGGACTAGTCCAAAGTGGCGCGCCTATCATGTCTTTAAATGGGCCGGTAGGAGAATCACTTTCACCTATGCCTATTCCCATCCATTTGGTGCTATTTTTCGGGTTTTGCCGATCTTTAACCCCTGTACCTGCAGGAAAAACTAAATAATATTTATCATTTTTAAATGCCGCATCCGGTGCCCAAGCATAATTGTTTGCCCAACTTAAATCATCTACCGACATCACAGGACCATGGTTAGTCCAGTTTTGTAGGTCTTGAGTTGAAAACGCATACCAATCTTTCATAAAAAAATCGGCCTGACATTCAATATCATGCGAGGTGTAAATATATAACTTTCCATCTGGCCAAACATGAGCAGACGGATCGGCCGTTCTTAAATTTTCACCCAAAGGCAATGGGTTTTTAGCAATAGCAGTAAAGCTAAAAGCGCCAAGCACTAAGGTACTTAACAACCAATAGCATAATTTAATTGATTTCATTTTGGTGTTTAAACTGAGAATATAAAATAAGAAATGCCTGCTTGATTGGTTAAGTTGTGATCACCGCATCCTTAACCGCACGCCGCAAGTCCCGATACAAACAAAAAAAGCCGGGCTAAATAGCACCGGCTTTACACGCACACACACTTGAATCTGGTTTACAATGAACCGCGTAAACCAACCAAGAACTGGCGACCATGAACTAAATATTCAACTGGCTGGTGGTTATCAAAGTTTTGCCATTGTTTTTTCGGCTCATTTGATAAGTTAATCGCTTCAAACGACACTGCCATATTATCAGTTAGGTCATATTTTGCTGAGAACTTCCAAGTTGACTTATCATCGTAACCACGACCATAAGTACCCTCATCTTTATATTCGTTTCTTAACTCTTTGTTATACCCTTCACGGAAACCGTATGATACACGCGCGCTCCAGTTGTCTACTTCGTAGTACACGGTTGCATTAAACGTATTTTCAGACGTTTCCAAAGCCACTAATTCACGGTTAGTACCATAAAACGGATCTTCATCGTCAAACGTGTAATCAATATAAGTGTAGTTAGATTGCACACCTAAATTGTTAAATGGCTCTGGTAAGAAGCTAAACGGTTGTTGGTAAACAAATTCCGCACCCCACATTTTAGTCGGCTCAGTATTCACTAACTGATCAACAGACCATCCATAGTTAGGAAAATCATTGTGAAGTTGATCAATATCGTTTTGCGACACACCTAAAGCGCGTAATTCAGCATCTGATACTTGAACATTGTTAACGGTTTGCTTACGTAAATCAGTAATGTCTTTCCAGAATACGGTTGCACCAAGTAGGGCTTCTTCAGTGAAGTACCATTCTAAGCCTAAATCGAACTGAGTTGACTCATAAGGTTGAATAGATGGACCACCACCAGCTTTAATCGTACCGCCAGTATCATCACTGTTGTCTTGTGATTTTTTAGGCAGAGATACACTGATTGCACTGCTTAAATCAGAGATCTTAGGACGCGTAATCGCTTTACCCGCATTAAAGCGTGCAACTAAGTCATCGGTTAAATCAAACGCTAAGTTTAATGATGGTAAGAAGTCGTCACCTGAGCTTGAAACTGTACCCCATTGGTATTCACCATTTTTAGGTAAACGCGTAGTGTTGTCGCGTGAAGAACCTAAAATTGTGCTTGATTGGTTTTCGTTATCTAAATAACGTACACCAATGTTACCACGTACCGGTACAATCCAATCTAAACGGAAATCCAATTGGGTGTATAACGCGAAAACGTCTTCTTTAATGTCGTAAGCTTTATCTGCACGTAAGCGAGATTCAAAGTAAGACTTACCACTAAACGCCGCCATCATTTTGTCGTAATCCGGCGTTAACCAACTACCCGCAGTTAAGCTCGAATTTGCCGGTACATCTGCTGCATTACCAAAATCAACACCTAACGCAGACAAGGTAGTTGCGTAATCTTGACCGGCTAATGAAACTGTGTCGTCTTCAACTACACAAACCTCACCTTTACAACCTGTACCTTCACCCGGTAAGCCTTTTTTCCAGTCGTTACGATAAGGCATGTACTTAGTTTCAAAGGTACGTTGGTTAACACCAAATTTTAATGTTAACTCGTCAGATAATTCGTAAGAGAAATCTAATTTAATAGATGAGTTATCACTTTCGATGCCTTCTTTACGGTTACGCACTAAACCAACGGTATAATCGCTACCTTGTGTCATGGCTGTCGCTAGCTGATCTTGTGTATAGTTACCGCCATTAAAGTTTTCGCCAGCTGCCGGTAAAAACGCCCAAGACATCATGTCTTGATCTATCTTGCCACCGTCTTTAAGCGCCGCTGGGTTATTTAATAAATCAAGAGGATTAACGCTGCTATCAAAACTATAAGCTGCCGCTGACGCACGTGAATCTAAAGCAAATGTGCGTTGATGCGGAACAGATAATTCAGATTGGCCGACACCCACTAACAACTCAGCTTTTAATTTGTCAGTTAAGTACCAATCGGCATTAAATGAAATTTGCGTAAAATCAGATTCTGATTTGTCTTGACGCGCTTCTGAACGAATAAATACATCTGAGAACGCACCGGCAGTTACCATACCGTTAGCGTCTTTAACAATAGCTTCAGCATAGTTTAATGGGCTTTTTTGCTTGTTATCTCGGAATAACACAGAGTACTGGTACTCGTTCATTGTGGTTGATAACGACGCATGTAACACATCTAAGCTTAACGTTAAATCATCCGTTGGCGCCCATTGTAATGCGGTAGTAATACCTAAGCGCTCTTGGTTTGACTCAAAAATTGAATAACGAGGAATACGCGGAATATACAAACCATCAAGCTGATCATTGGTATACGATCCCTTAGGTGTTACCCAAGTAACAGGATCTTTAGTTAACAAAGGTTTGTCGTCGAAATTTGGGTTTAATACTGTCCAACGTACTGTAGTCGCACCTTCAGATTGTACAACACCTTCGTTGTAAGCAACTGACGCTAAAATACCAAACTCGTTGTCCCAGTTATGGCTAGCCATAAACGACAAGCGCGGCGTGACATCACCCGCAATATCGTTGTAACGTGCGTTAACATTGTACGCTAGTTTAGTGCCTTCATATTGGAATGGACGCGCAGACTGCAAGTTAACATTACCACCTATGCCGCCATCTTCTAACGCAGCAGAGGTTGATTTATCAACTTCAACCATGGTGAATAGTTCTGAGGCAAACGTGTTAAAGTCAAAAGCACGAGACGTGTTAGAACCGCCACCTGCATCCGTACCCGCACCCGCAGATGCCGATTCCATACCATTAATGGTTGTTTTAACAAAACGTGAACCTAAACCACGAATAGTAATTTGACGGCCTTCACCGCCGTCTTCTTCTACTGAAATACCAGGCACACGGCTTAATGAATCCGCTACGTTTAAATCAGGAAACTTACCAATATCTTCGGCCAAAATAACATCTTTAGAACCCGCAGCATCACGTTTAGTCATTAACGATGCATTTAAGCTACTACGGAAACCTGATACTTGAATAACTTCAGTATCTTCTACTGCGTCTTCTGCTGCTAGTGATGTGTTGCCAACTAAAAAGCCCCCGCCAAGTACCATGCAGGAGAATAATTTGCTGTATTTGAAAAGTTGATTGTTGTTTTTCATGTGTAATTCACTCGACTTAATTTTCGTCTCATTCCTACTTATATTTGGTATAGACAACGTAGGCCATCTGCACCAATCCTGCTACCGGTGGCATTTATTAATTATTATTGTCTACCGGTGGCACATTTAGAATAGCTAGTTTCAGTTTTTTATTCAACATTTAATATCCAAAATAATCTATTTTATTTAAATTGCATTAACAAACTTAACACAAAACACCTAAATAGTACTACTATAACGTGAAATTATTACGATAACTCAAATAAAACAGGCTTAATATATAGAATAAGTCTTACTAAACGAGTGAAATAGAAATAGTTAAAAAAATGTAACTAATCGAGTGATAGTAGATGTTTATAGAAGGAAATAGGAGTAACCAGCATAAATACACTAATAATTATCGTTAAAAACTGAATTATTAGCTAGGGCAAAGGTAAATCTTTCTCGTTATTTGTTTTACCTTGTGATTCTTTCTCTAAATTGGTTAGCTGTTGGATTTTTCCGGATTCAATTAAGAACACGCGAAGGGGTTCGGCTTGGCCATTAATAATTTTGCCTTGTTTCGTCATCTGAACTAACCTGCTGGATAAACATTACTTATGATTAGCACGATGTAGTTGAACATCCATGTAATTACGTAGCAATTTATTAATGCGGGTTTGATAGCCTTGGCCCTCAGATTTTAAAAACGTTAAAACGTCTTCATCTAATCTTAACGTGACTGATTTTTTAGCAGGCATACGTAACTCAGCATGATTAAAGAAATCGTCACCTAATTCATCGATGTCACTCATGTCGATATCACTATCAGGCATATCAGATAGTCTTTTCCAATCAGTTTTTGAAGCTTTGCTCATATCGTTTCACCTCTTGTTTAGTAGCCTTTCTCGCAGAAATTATTCTAATGATATCGCCATCTCTTTCTGTGTAAACCACTATAGAGTTTAACCAGTTTAACCAGACACCCATTATTTAAATAAAACCAGTTTAACCAGACACCCATTATTTAAATAAAGTCCCCTTATTGACAAACCCCAAAAATCAATTAAATTTAACTGTATATAACATCAGTTATTTGGTTGATTTAGCAGGTAGAGAATGGCAACCGCACGACGCTCGCAAATTTGTTTAGAGGAAACCCAATATTATCACTGCATATCACGCTGTGTGCGCCGAGCGTTTTTATGTGGTAACGACAAATTCACCACCAAAAACTTTGACCATCGTAAAGGCTGGATAGTCAAGCGCATCAAACAACTTGCCAGTATCTTTGCCATTGATATTGCGGCTTATGCCGTTATGAGTAACCAAAATTTTAGATGGGTGTCATGTTAATTTGTTTGGGGTTTGATAAATGACCAATGCGCAGAACACCTTTAAGTGAAAGGCGCAGGCCTTTCGCTCTGGCTCTTTTGCAAGGACTGTGACTCACTTTAAGGCGGGCAAGCTGCCTTATCTTTTTTGCCATCAGGTTTACACGATGTTTCTATCAGGAGGCTGGATTAGAGTTTATATTTTTCAACTAGCTGGCGCAGTTCGTTGGTAGCAACATCGGCTTGGTCATTTTTGCTATAAACCGACAGCAATAGCGTTTTCGTTCCTTGCTTTACGTAGTAGATAACACGATAACCACCGCGTTTTCCTTTATTGCTATCGCTGTTTTTAACTCTAACTTTGAACATTGAAGCACCAACGCCTTGGATCTGATCACCTGGTGTTTCACCTTGTTCTAACGTAGTCAGTAATGGCGTGAGGTCTTTTTGGATACTGCGATACTTTTTCGCCAACTGCCGTACATTTCGTTTAAACTCCGGCGCATATTCCAGTTTAACCTTAGTCGACATCAATGCCATCCCATAAGGTACTGATGTCTTCTGTTTCACCTGATAAGGCTTCTTGCAGCCCCTTTTCTACACTATCTATCGGTGATTTTAAACTTACGCTTTCTCTAAACGTATGAACGATACTCAACAGGGCTGCTAAATGCTCAGTTGGGGTTTGATCGATTTCTTTATGTAATGCTTGGGCGTAATCATTTGATGTCATAGCCATGCTTCACCTCAGTTTGATAACCGTACTCGCTTTAATCATATGCATTCTATCTTGTTTTATCATCTTCCTCTAATGTAGTTTTTTAGATTCTTCCAAACTCTCTTGCTCTAACTGTTCTAGTAAGGTAGAAGTTTAACCAGACACCCATTATTTAAATAAAGCAGCAATTATTGGTAAATACACAACGCCAAGGAATTCAAGGTTTACAAGGGACTAAAAAATAAAGTTTTCGCGCTAAATTTGTCGAGATAGGTCAATCGATCACAACAAGTGTGGAAAAAGATCACAGACAAAATGATTTAAGTGTTGCATGCTAATACCATAATTAATTGGCTTGCATAATTTTGAATTCTTTAACGAAAAGTAAAAAGCACCTTAGTTTCGATGCGTTGCGAAAAGCCATGTCATCGCATATTGAAAGTTTTGATGATCCTCGTCAACAAGGCAAGTGCACGTACACCCTTCACGATACAGTCATGAGTGCGTTTGCTTGTATGTATTTTCAAGACCCTTCGCTGGTTCAATTCCAAAAAAGACTAGAGAGAAAGTATCAACGAAGTAATTTAAATACCCTATTTCGTATCAAAGAGACGCCCAAAGACAACCAGATGAAAGACATTCTGGATACCATAGACAGTGAATGCTTTGCACCGGTTTTTAAAGATTACTTTGAACGACTTAGACGTCATCATCACTTACAAAGCTTTGAAGTGCTACCTGGTAAACTCCTTTGTGCCATTGATGGAACTCAATACCACAGCTCCAAAAGTGTCCACTGTGACGGCTGCCTAACGAAGCAACATCGTAATGGCGAAATCACCTATAACCATGCGGTATTACAAGGTGCCATTATGCATCCAAGTCAGCGACAGGTTATTCCGGTTATGCCTGAAGCCATAAAAAATACAGACGGTGCGAAAAAACAAGACTGTGAAATGAATGCGGCTAAGCGCTTTGTAAAAAGGCTGAAAAAAGCTCACCCTCGTCAATCCTTTATTATTTGCGGTGACGGTTTAATGTCGAAACAACCCTTAATCGAATCGACATTGGCAGAAGGGTTTAGCTTTCTATTTATGGCAAAGAAAGATGACCATAAGTACCTGTATGACTGGTTAGCGGCTTATGAGTCACTATCTAGTCAGTCATACACAGATGAAAAAGACGTGACTCACCAATTTAGTTGGCAAAATGATGTGCCACTTCATGGTGGCGAAAAGAGTATCCATGTCAATTATCTAGAATATCGGCAAATCAAAAAGGGTAAACAGACATATCTTGGTAGCTGGGTCAGTGACATTGAGATAAATAAAGACAATGTGATTGCGTTGGCGAAAGCAGGGCGCTGTCGATGGAAAATAGAAAACGAATGCTTCAACAGCCTTAAAAACCAAGGGTATGAAGTTGAACATAACTACGGTCATGGCCACGAGAATTTAAGTTACAACATGTACCTACTGACCTTGCTTGCCTTTTTCTACCATCAAATCTTTGAATTGACAGATGGAGCGTACCAACAGTGTCGGCAAGAGTACGGTTCAAAGCGTTTTTTATGGGAAAACTTCAGAGTCACAATCCGGTATGTTTTGTTTGATTCATGGGCAGATTTAATGACTCATCTACTCACAGACCATGAAATTACAGAGGAAGCTTATTATCGACCTTAAGTAGAGAAATTGTGAATAAAGGATGCTGAAGCATAGGTTCACCCCTGCGCGAAGCATAGAGATTAAATGGGTCCCACCAATCTAAGATGGCTTAACTTGGCAAAATAACAGTAAAAAGGCCATCAGTGCTTGCATATACAGCTTCACCAATAATTGCTGTAAATAAAGTCCCCTTATTGACAAACCCCAAAAATCAATTAAATTTAACTGTATATAACATCAGTTATTTGGTTGATTTAGCAGGTAGAGAATGGCAACCGCACGACGCTCGCAAATTTGTTTAGAGGAAACCCAATATTACCACTGCATATCACGCTGTGTGCGCCGCGCGTTTTTATGTGGTAATGACAAATTCACCACTAAAAACTTTGACCATCGTAAAGGTTGGATAGTCAAGCGCATCAAACAACTTGCCAATATCTTTGCCATTGATATTGCCGCCTATGCCGTTATGAGTAACCACTACCATGTAGTACTGCATGTTAACCGGGATAAAGCCTTAGCATGGGATGACCAAACCGTATTAAAACAATGGACATTACTGTGTAAACCCAAACCCTTTGTAGAGCGCTGGCTATCAGGCACTATCATTAGCCAGTCTGATAACCTGATTATTCAACAATGTGTGACAGAATATCGCCAACGATTAATGGATATCAGTTGGTTTATGCGCTTTTTAAATGAATATGTTGCAAGGTTAGCCAATGAAGAAGACAACTGCACAGGCCGATTTTGGGAAGGGCGGTTTAAATCACAAGCCTTGTTAGATGAAACAGCATTACTGGCGTGTATGGCTTACGTGGATTTAAACCCCATTCGCGCTAATATCACCAATTCGTTGGAAACCTCTGATTACACTTCTATTCAAGAACGCATGGGCTTACAACCTGAACCACAAACCAACCCAACAACAGCAAGCGAAAATGACCTAAACGACAATCAGCAAAACGACAAAGTTCAAACTTTACCAGAGGATAGGCTAGCATCAGTCCCATTAGCCCCCTTGCAGCGCTTTGCCGGTCACAATCATATCGATAACGACAAACAAGCCATTCAACATGAACTGATTAATTACTTAGCATTGGTTGATTGGACGAGTCGGCAAATACACCCCAATAAACGCGGCAAAGTAGCATCAGAACATCCCAGTATATTAACCACGCTCAATATCACAGAAGACAATTGGCTCGCCTTTTCCAACCAAATAGAACAAGACTTTAGCCAAGCCATTGGTGCTGAATCGCGCTTACACAGTTTTGGACGTTCATTACATAAAAAACGCCAGCGAGGTGTGAGTAAAGCCAAGCGCTATTACGCCATTCCCGCGGCATTGACCTCACCTTAAACAACGCCGAATACCAAGAAGCGTAAAACTAATCCCACCATTCCATCACGCGTTTATTCGTGGCACTTTTACTTGTGCAGGTTTAAGCAAATTCCACAACTAACCCTAAACTAGGGCGATTATTCAAAACCATTATCAAACAAAAATGAAGCAAGCTGGCTGAATGGCGATGTGTTAGCTATCCAATACAGGTCGTTGGTTTAATTTTTATTATGGGTGTCTTGTTAATTTTTTTTTATGTTGTTAATTTTTTTTAAGGGTTTTGTTATGTGTCGTAATTTAGACAAGACACATACCCCACAGCCCTTTAACAACGTGGGTTTAAGGCTATTTTGAGACACGCGGATGCGTGTCCATAGGGTGTGGCACTAAATCAACATAACTAACCATAAGTCAGTTATGTTGATATTGAATGGTTTTGAAGGATGAATTAGTTAGGTTATCGAATCAGATTAAATGCATATCAGCTGACGCTGATATGCATTTGATTACCTATAGAACTTCAACAGATACAATACATAACGACGGTATTTTGAGCCGCGCAAAATCATTTTCAAGATACCGAATCTTCACTTGCTTACCTACATGTTGCTCTAACTTGCTTTTCAATATCCCTTTTAAACATCCATAGTTTCCAGCGTAGATCTTTGGACTCGGCCTTAGAAGGGTCTTGTTATCAAAATGTATAGTTTCCAAAAACAATGGAGTTAAGTTATGAGGGTCGCGGAACAACCCTTTAACACGCTCTGAATTAATAGAAACCAGCCGACTATGAACTTCTAATAAGCTCCCTTGCTCTACCTTCTCTTGTAGCGCTTCAATTCTAGAAATTTTACCATGTATACCAAATGCCAATACAATAAAAGCTATTAGTGGTAATGCTGCAAATTTTCGGTATTTTCCACGTAATTTGTCAATAATAATCCACAGGTTTGCGCATATAACCCCTATTAAAACTAATAGCAGCAGATATACATAAAGCTTTTCAACTAAAGGAGAAAATTCAAATATCGTCATTTTATAATAAATTATTTAGCATTCAGCCGCTTATTCAAATCAGTTAAATATTGAGGAGCATTATCCATTCCAGAATATAGAACTTTGTTTGCAGATTTCGCTACACCACTATACCAAGCCCATAAAACTTGCCCCGGCATTCCCCAATTTGAAGTTATAGGGGTATTATCCCCATAAAGGTTTTGACTATTTTGATAGGTGATATTTAGGAGATCTATTCTTCCACCACCTTGAGAAATTTCGCCACCAAATTCAAAACCTCTTACAGGTCTAGCTCCGTCATCAGTAAGCGCGGCACCTAACTCATAATCTAATGTCAAGTAAACAGATGGTTTCTTCTCCCCTATCTTAATACGACCTAGCTCCCATAAATCAAAACTTGGCCCACCAGTTATAACTTCACCGTAAGCAATACCTTCTGCAGATAACCCAGGAGCTTCCAAAACACTAAATGCCGTGTCAACAGACCAATCAGGCTTACTCATCCCAGTACCGAATTCTAAAGCGGAAGGAGCAAATGATACTTCTCCTCTGTTGTCAAACGCAATTGACGCCGCATATCCAAAATCAAACCTACCGATTTCTTTACCAAAGATTTTAGGAAGCTCAAAGCTAATCCCTATGCTAATTTCTAGTTCAACAGCTTCTAAAGGGTCTTCGTGTGGGATAGTATCCCAAAAACTTCTTTCTTCAGCTGTATCAATACCAACTGAAGAGTATAAAGAACTAAGTTCTTTCTCACTTGTAGTCATACCACCAGCAAGATTTCCTAGTCCAGTACTTGCGGTTGCATTAGCGAATGTATGGTAGCGAGCAACACGCCCATTGCTATCTTTCAATTCTGCGGCAGAGACACCATTATCTAATAGCCAGGTGTCAACCTCATCCATCAAATCTTTGTCGTATAAAGGTTTGCCATTCAAGGAACTAGGATTAGCGGACTTTTGTTCTGATTTCGCAGCTTGTGAATTCTTAGCCGAATTTGCCGTTTCTTTTGTCGGCGCCTTCGACATTTCGCCTACGATAGAGTTCCCCAACGCATTGCCAAACGCAGTGCAATAGTTTGCAGATGCATCGTAATCCTATTTTTTTAATCGTAGATCGCTATCTTTAGCCTAAATATTATTCACTAAATAGATATTTGTCATCATCAAATAAAAGATTAACCAGACACCCACTTTATAAGTTTCTTGAATTCAGCCATATATTCAGCACAGTTCCGTTTTACATCCAGACGAGACCTAAGCCCCTATATCAGGAATAAAATTCTGTAACATTGCTCTTTTGGACAGAATGGTTTGCAAGCATAAATGCTCACCCAGTGTGTTACGAGTTACCAACAGTACAAGGAAGGCTGGAAGGTAACGCAACTATATAAAACATGATGGTTTGGCCCATCCCATCGGCATTCAGGTGCAGGTGGAAACCACCTTATGCGGCATTGGTTAAGAGTCACTGTCGTGAGCGATAAGGGAAAGGCAAACACAATGATTTGTCAGGTGTGAGTTAAAGAGACGAACAGCGTAGGTGTCGAAATATTTAACCGTTGCATCCCGAAACCAAGCTACTGGGTGGAGTTTGGGAAGAGCTTAGAGGCAACCTGATTACCAACTAAGCGGGAGCCGGCAAAGAGCTGACGTGAATTTAACTCGGGGTTTTATATGGAACGTAAGAACCAGTCGTTTTGATGTTAACAGATATCCTCGAATGGAAACCCCATGAGAGCCAAGTCTGAATGCAAAGCACTGGGGCGGAGCAATTCGTAGTAGTGATGATGATAGCTGTAATGGTTATCTAGCGAAGGGATTGCCTCGTTTTAAATGAAACTTTCATCAACTGCTGCAGCAGGAGGAATGATTGAATTCAGCAAAACCATTTAGTATTTCGAAATGGACAGTTTATGAAGCCTGGTTACGTGTAAGAGCCAACGGTGGAGCGGCAGGAATTGATGAGCAATCGATGAGTGATTTTGAACAGGACTTGAAGAAGAACCTGTACAAGATATGGAATCGAATGTCATCGGGCAGCTATTTTCCACCGACGGTGAAGCGTGTCGAAATCCCTAAGGATAAGGGCGTTCGAGTACTAGGCATACCCACGGTATCAGACCGAGTTGCACAGATGGTCGTCAAGATGGAGTTGGAGCCTGAATTAGAATCGGTATTCGATAATGATTCTTATGGTTACAGACCTAATCGCAGTGCACATGATGCATTAGCGATAACGCGCCAGCGGTGTTGGCGATACGACTGGGTGATTGATTTAGATATCAAAGGCTTCTTTGATAACTTGGACTGGGTGTTATTGGGCAAAGCGTTACGCAAACATACCAATAACCCATGGGTATTACTCTATATCGAACGTTGGCTTAAAGCGCCAATGGAAACCTCGGATGGTCAGATAATAGAGCGAACGAAAGGAACACCACAAGGAGGCGTGATAAGCCCATTGCTAGCCAATTTGTTTTTACACTACGCATTCGACAAATGGTTGCGAAGAGAACATCCACATGTTCAATTTGCACGCTATGCGGATGATGCAGTGGTTCACTGTCGTAGTGAGCAAGAAGCAAAGGCGTTAAAGCAAGCTATTGAGCAACGCATGTTAGATTGTTGTCTAGAATGTCATCCAGAGAAAACTAAACTGGTTTACTGCTTTGATGAAGGTAGACAAGAAGCACATGAAGTCATTAGCTTTGATTTTCTTAGTTACTGTTTCAGGCCAAGGTTAGTAAGGAATCGGTGGGGTCGCATGTTTGTTGGCTTTACACCTGCTATTAGCCCTAAAGCGAAACAGAAAATTAGAGAGAAAGTTAAAGCGCTCAAGCTACATAAGCAAACGGGGTTAACGATACAAGAGTTGGCGTATAAGCTTAATCCGATGATAAGCGGGTGGATAAATTACTTCAGTCGGTTTTGGAAAACAGCATTAAGGCCACTTATGTCTTGGATAAACCTTAAATTGTTGAAATGGGCGAAGAAGAAATACAAACGGCTGAAATTCAGTTACCAAAGAGCAAGAAAATGGATGCAAAGGGTGTGTAATACACAACCGTATCTATTTTCTCATTGGCAATTTGGTTGCAGGCCGTAAATGGTGAAACGAGAGGAGCCGTATGAATTGAGAGGTTCACGTACGGATCTGTGAGAGGCTGAGGGGGAAGCTCCCTCGGCCTACTCGACCAAAAACCGGTAGATTCATTACCTTCTGCAAAGATATGAAACAATACTGATAAAACTTGTGTACAAGAGACAGGCATGTAAACGCAGCAGTAGCGAGCGTAGTTAATAAAACAAAGGCTTGTAAAATTAACTACGCGAAATGGATACCGTAAAACTAACGGTTAAATAAGGGCGCCTTGCGGGTAGTCTTGCGCGTCTAACAGCTTTTGATAAGCGCAAATAAAGGCTTGTTTAAAATCAGCACTATTGATGAGTTGGCTATTAAATAAGCCGCTTAGCGAGACAAATTTTTGTACGTCTTTTATCGCATCTTGCTCAAACTGACTGACCACATCGGCTAATTTTTCGGCAAGCGGATCACTAAGCTCTTCGCTGTTAAGCACTTTTAACTCAATAAAACGCAACCAAGAAGCAACAACCATAGCCAATAATTTAACCGGTTTACCTTTGGCTAAGTTTTCAGCAACGGGCTCTAACGAGCGCACCGGAATTTTAATCGAACCATCGCATGCAATTTGTTCTAACTGATGTTGAATTTTACTGTTTTCAAAGCGCTGAATGATCGCGCGCGAATAAGCGTGTAAATCAAGACCGGCTGGCGCTTCAATGCTAGGGATTATTTCTTCATCAACCAAACGTAATAAGAAGGCTTTAATTGTCGGGTCCGACACTGCTTGGTAAACCGTAGTAAAGCCTGCTACTCGACCAAAATAGGCCAAAGTAGAGTGTAAACCGTTTAATATACGTAGTTTGGTATGCTCATAACCGGCTACGTCGTTACTAAATATTACGCCAACATCACGCCAATTGGGTTGCTCGCCAGTTAAGCAGTCTTCAATTACCCATTGAGTAAAGGCTTCTCTTTGTACAGGGGCATTGTCTACTAATCCAGTTTTTTCGGTCACCAAATCTAACGTTTCAGGTTCGGTTTTTGGTGTAATGCTATCAACCATGGTATTAGGGAAACAAACCGTTTGTTCAACCCACTCGCTTAACTCGGTTGATAAAAATCGGCAGTATTGCACAACCGCATTTTTTAACTTTTGGCCGTTCGCTGGCAAGTTATCACAGGCAATTACATTAAATGGTTTTATTCCAGCTTGAAAACGCAAATGCAAGCCTAAAGCAATAATGCCAATGGCCGATTGCGGGTTTTCTGTATTCGCTAAGTCTTGTTCAATACTGGCATTTTTTAAATCTAAATTGCCATGGGCGTCTAAACAGTAACCTTTTTCGGTTACGGTTAATGATACTAATTTAGTCGCTTCGTCAGACAAACGCGCTAACACTTGGTCTAATTGTTCAGCCGCTACCAGAACTTCTTTTATGGCTCCAATCACTTGAAAGCTGTCTTGATTGTCAAGTTTAGCAACCGTATATAAGTTGTCTTGCGGAGCCATGGTATCGCGAAGATGGGTACTGCGCATAGACACACCGCAAATACCCCAATCACCACCAAACTGATTCATCGCCTGCTCAGTATAGTACGCTTGGTGTGAGCGATGAAAAGCCCCCAACCCTAGGTGCACTATGCCAATTTTTGTGGCTGACCTGTCATACTTGGGCAAGGCAAGATCAGCGGCTAACGAAACATCGTTAGCTAATTTATTAATATTGAATTCATTTAGTTTCATTCTAATACTCTCTCATTCAGGCTCAGTCCAACCACTTATGCCTCAAATAGCGGTTTACCGCCTATTATGTCACCGGTGGCAAAATCACTCAAATACAAAATCAAAAATTTACAAACAAACTTAGTAATGTAATTTTAAGTGTTTAGGGTCAACGACTCGTAATTTTTGTGACAATGGGTGCTGGCTGTTTTTTAGCTGCAATAGCACTAATTGCGCGACTTCACGCGCACCAAACTGGTTTAAATGGGTATCGTCCCGTACCCCATTAGGGTAGTTAGGATGCAAATTGGCTTTAATATGCATAAAGCGGATCGCAGATAATTCATCACCTAAAGCATTAAAATAGTCACGCGTCACCTGCTCCATATCAATAAATGCCAAGGATGGATCGGCTTGTGCTATGTCGCGCACAATAGGCACATACGGATGGGTTGGTTGGATAACCCCTTTTTTAAAGTAACGCCGTGTAATAGAAGACAACAATACAGGTGAGGCTTGTTTCTGGCGTACATCGGCGATAAAACGTTGCAAATTCGCCTTGTATTGCTCTGGGGTTGTATACCTGTCTTTCTTTTTCACTGACTCATCATTATGGCCAAACTGAATAAACACATAGTCACCGGCTTGTAAATTATTCATTAATGTTTGCCAGCGACCTTCTTCAATAAAAGTGCGAGTGCTACGCCCATTTTTCGCGTAGTTGATCACCTTAACGTCATCAGCAAAAAACGTCGCGAACGGCACACCCCAGCCTGTCTCGGGATAGTCTTTCGGATCTTTGATTGACATGGTTGAGTCACCCGCTAAGTGGATGGTCAACGCCAAAGATTGGCTTGTTAATGACATTAGGCCAATGCCTAATATCACCAGCAAAAAGATTCGTTTCATTATGTTCTCATTGATCTTTAGCGAGTACCTTTTTCATCATCTTTTGTCGCTCGTCGTACACCAAGGTAGTTAACTTAAGCTAAAGTGGCTTTGTTGGGCTTCATTCTTCAGCCCAACTTTCTACTGGTAAACCGACTTGCAACCAAGAATTAAACAAAAAAGGTACTCAGTTTAGTTACTTAGCGGTAATCACTAAATTATCTATGGTTGCCACCACATTGCTTTCAGTACGCAGCTGAATGAAAGAAGTGGCTGTGCCAATATCAAACTCTATCGTCTGCTTACCTAAGTTTTGCGACAACAATGCCACTTTACCCACGGTCTTTTTCGAGTCGCCACCATGAATTGATTCCGCACTTTTTGACGTATTGTTATCAAGATAAACAATTAAAGATTTATCAGCGTCATCCAATTGTTGAATGGCGATCAAATCAAACGTCACAATCACCCCTTGGCTAAAATCAAAAACACCAGTCGGGTTAGTATTACCGTTTGTCGCTACGACCTCTAAATTACCGTTAACCATACCCAGCGTATCACCTATGGTAAATCGGCCGCCTTTATCACCGCCTAATACTAGCTGCCCATTGGTGATCTCAACTGAACCACCCGTCTTCACGTACAAGGCATGTGAACTGTCGTTAGCTTGTGCGGCGTAGCTTGAACTAAAGAAAGTCGCACTGTCAGTTGCCGAAAAGTCTTCACTTACACTGTTAGTCACAGGAGGCGCAGTGGGTGTGATAACTAAATCGTCTATCACAGCTTCAACACCATCTTCAGCACGGATCTGAATAAATGAAGTTGCCGTACCCAAATCAGTTTTAATGGTAATAGTTTGACCAACCTGATTATCATTTGGATCCGTTAACTCACTGACCTTTTTCTTAAAGATCCGTGACGCGCCCTGATGCAACGAGTTAGCACTGCCCGTGGTGTTATTGTCAATGTAGATCTGCAACGACTTTTCTTTATTCTGATCAGCCGTGCCTTTGCTATTGTCATAACTGCTCACGGCAACCAACTTAAAGCTAATCGTTGCACCGTGGCTGAAATCGAACAAGCCATTAGGCTGATCGGTTTGGTTGGTGTCGGCTGAATATCCGTCAAGACTACCAATCGTTAACCGAGCGTTGGCCATGGTCAATTGGCCATTTTCCACTTTGTCGCCATCATTGTAAGAATGATACAAAGCCGTATTGGTATCTTTTGCTGACGTTTTATAAGCGTTAGAAAAGAAAGTTGCTGTATCAGCCGCGGCAAAGTCTTCAACTAAGCCTTGGCTCAAATCAACTGCGCCTGTGGTTCCGCCTGTATTACCAGAACCATCATTACCCCCTGGCTGACCAGAACCATCCAGTGCCGGAATAGTATCATTCGACTGATCAATTTTACCTACGCCCGCATGGGTTAACACATGAGCTTTAACATCATTTATGTCTAATAAATGGCTGCTATAGTCATAAGGAACATCATCATAAGTACCGGTAATATCCCCCGATAAGCTATAGCTATCTTCTGTGCTGCCAAAGCTACTATCCGAGCTATACGATACGTTAACAAAACTATTGCCACGCGCATACCAGTAGCCTTTTTCACGCGAAGCAAGCGAGACAATGGCGTTTTTAACATTTTCAAACAGGTTATTTTCAATTAATAATTGCGCACCCATACGTGAGTTGATCGCAGAGCCGGCAATATTATAAAAATAGTTGTTATACAAATGGCCATAACCGTAACGGAATAAAGGTACCCGCGAGTTAATGTTGGCAAAATAGTTGTGGTGATAAGTGATAAAACGATCACCCGCATCATCATCAGATGAACCATTTAGCATAGTTTTCCAATGATCATGAATGTAGTTATACGACACAGTAATATGACTAGCGCCAGCTTTACTGTCGATTAATCCATCGTAATCGTCTTTACCTACGGTTAATGAACCATACAATTCATTGTGGTCAATCCAAATATGACGCGTTGGCGTATTATCATCCCCTTCTATACCAATTGCATCACCAAAACTGGCGGGTACTTCGTGAATAGTTAGGTTACGAATAATAATGTTTTGCGCACGCTCAATTTGAAAACCGATACCGGATAATTTACCGCGGTTCGCAACACCGATTATCGACACATTGTTAATGTCTTTAATAGCGATGTTACGCGTGGTATTTCCTGTATTGGCTGCTGTGATAGTGCCATCAACATAAATGGTCAACGCCGTGTTGGCTTTTTTCGCACTATCAATAGCAGCAACTAACGCCGTACCGGTTGCCACCGTAACCACAGTGCCACCTTCACCACCGTTTAAGGTAAAACTATCACCAGCAAATCCACCGTCTCCTGCAGCAGGTGCGGCTACTGTTGGTGTATCACTAGGAATTTGCGTAAAGTCAGGTGCAGCTAATGGTTGCGGATCCCAACCTGCGTCGCCAAATTTAGCAAAAACCTCAGCACGCGAGCTATAAGGTGCAGTGGTTAATACGCTAGCGGCTGGATCACGGCCTGTTAAATCTAACGCGCTGCCGGTTAAATCCATACTGGCAAATTCACGCCAGCCCATTGTCGCGCTCGCTTGAGTTGGGTTTGGATCCGGTTGCTCACCACCAGTAGTGCTTTGCGTCGCCCAACCAGAGGTATTAATGTGCGACCCTAACTTATTATTGATCAGTAGTACATTGTCATAATAACTGTCACTGCCACTACTGCGCGCAATAAACGTTGAGTTATCAAGCACACCGTTGCCTTTTGGCCCAACACCACTAGTAAAATCGTTGTTTAAGAAAACAAAACCGGCGTTATCTTTAAAGTCTTCTTGTACTCGCGCTTGTAAAATATAACCACCTTCACTATCGTCTGGTGCTTTTTCTGAGCGGCCAATGGTGCGAATTTCGCTATTTTCAAACAATGCGGCTTCTGGGTAACCCCAAATAAAGTCGACATTGCCTGATACAAGACTGTTATAGATCCACACATACCCTTTCAGCTGCAAGGTATCTTGCTCACTAATAAAGTTCATGTTATTTGCCACTAAGCGACGACCCGGACCATTAAAGTAAATGGTTTCAGCTTGATCACCTGAGCCGGTGCGCATATGGCTGTTTTTCAGGGTAAAGTTGTTGAGTACTAGATTATCTGATCCTTCTACCAAGAACACAGGACGACCACTCGAACCGCCATTTAACCCTTCGTAGTTAGCGTACTGGACAATGGTATTGTCGCGACTTTCACCTTGAATGGTTAAATTATGCTTATCACGCAAGTATAAAAGTTCTGTGTAAATACCGTCGCGTAACCAAATGGTCATCGCGCTGTTTTTATCTTGCATGGCGTAAGCCATCGCGCCTTGCAAGGTTCTAAAATCAGCGTCAGTGCCGTTATCGTCTACAATGATATTGGTGCCAGTTGGTGCAATGGCCTTAGTGGTAAACGACCACATGCTCGCACTGCCTAAACCATCAAAGTCGATACCGTTAAGCTGGGTATTGACTACCACATCATTGCCGATCACCACATAGTAGTTTGTTTGATACTCAAGCACACCATGATGCGGTTTGATCACTAATTTATTGCCGTCAACATAAACCGACTGATACTGCAATGTACGGAACTTATCGTCACGCTCAGAGGTAATAGTGTCAACATCACCGGCAACATTAAGTTCGTCCACCATCTCGTTCGTGCTGGCATTGAAAATACGCACTAAGCCTTTTTCACCTAGGGTTGGCGCGCTATCAAATTCTAGGGTTAATAGGGTATCAATGTACGCGCTGCTCTCGTCGATGGCAGGCGTTAATTTACCGCTTAAATCCCCATAGTCGGTGCTTGAGTCGACAAACTGCGGCGCCACAACAATATCAACAGGATGATATATTGACGGATCGCTAGACGACACCAAGTAAATAGTGGTTTGCCCTTCTTCTAACGGCGTAACCGTAACCACTGCGCCATCAATGCTCACTTTGGCAATGTCGCCGTCGCCAGAATGCACTGTGACGGTTTCAGCTGAGCCATCACCCATTAACGCATTTACGTTAAAGCTAATGCTATCGCCATTAACACCGGCATTCAGCACATTGTCATTCAAATCAGTGGCGATCGAAATGGGCTTTTCACTCGCTGCGCCAATTTTAAAATCGTCTAATTCAAACGAGCGGTTATAGGTGTATATACCCGCTAAGCCTTTAGCGGTGAAATTGCTGTCGGTATACGTGCCTTTTTCTTCACCATTAACATATAAAGTTAAGTCACTACCTGACATGGATAAACGCACTGTGTACCAAATACCATCATCAGTAGCATCTCGCTCACCTAACACAAATGCTTGCTTTTTCTGCACCGGACGTGACAAAGAATCAGCGATTTTAGTCGCGATTTCCGCTTGGGTCGACGCTGGGCTGTTTTGCATATTTAAGCCACCGGCGTACCAGTTTTGAGCATCAACATAACGACCAAGCAAGTACAAATGCTTACTGGCCGTGGTGCCGTTTTGTCTAGGGCGGATCTTAGCTTCAACAAAGTAATCTCCATCTGGTACATTAGCTAACGCACTGTCTTTCACCGTGGTTAATACACCGCCTAAACTGCCCGCCGTGTAACGCATCACTTGATTACCGTTCGCATCCAGTACATCAAACACACCTTCTGGGCCACTAGTATTGCCGTCTGTAGCAAAAATGTCCCAGTTGTCTAACGAGCCGCTGGCAAAGTCATCACAAAAATACAGGCTAGGCTCATTACTACAGCTAAAGGTTTGTGGCTCGTAGGCTTCTTTAACCACTTCACCAGCAACCGTTTCGATCCGTAAGTTGTCAATAGTGATACTACCCTTACTGTCGGTACGCAATTGCAAGAATGAGTTGGTTGTGGCAGCAAAGCCTGGGTGGCTATATTCAAAGCGTTGCCCCTTTGGCAAGTTCTCGTCGTTAATCGACAAGCCAATAAACTTAGAGTCGCCGCCATGCATTGAATTACCCGAACTCGTGGTGTTGTTATCGGCATAGATATTTAAGCTACCCGCACCGCCGTGATCAATTACATCAAAGCTAATGGTAAAGCCTTCGCTTAAGTTATAAATACCCGTGCCTTTGGTATCGGCCGAGGTAGTAGCCACATCTGGCGTGGTATTACCTATAGAAAAACGATCGCCCGCCAACACTAATTGGCCGTCAACTAATTCAATGGTGCCACCGGTTTTAAAATACAACGCGCCAGAGCTTAACGACTCGCCAAGACGTTTATAGTTAGACGAGAAAAACTCATTAACGCTACTTAATTCAAACTCTTCCAGTAACGCAGGTTCAGGTAAGCCAATAGTAGAGGCGATCTCTGTCATGGCTTCAACAGTTGTTGCTACGGCATCACTGTTTAGCACAAACTTGTTAATGCGCTGCTCGTTTTCAGTTTCGCACTGGCTGATCAAGGTTTGAATGCCTGTGCCCGTTGCTAAATCATCTTGCGAGGCATAACACAAACTGTATTCCGTTTGATCACTATTGCTGGCTAAAGACACAAAATAGTGACTATTAACCACTTGATCCGCGGCAATCTCTTGCAATGTTAATACTTGGCGGCTGCTGTTTAATTGATAACGCCCAGAAACGACGGCGTCGTCGGCCTGCGTTAAACTAAATTGCCCTGCACTGGCGCCTTCTTCATCTGGGGTAAAGGTGAAAACTTGAACATTTACCATGCCTTTATCAGCAAATACATTGCTAATTTCACCCGTTAATAACGCCGGATCAAACGCTTGAGGTTTGTATTCACCTAGTTCACTACCTAGCACGCCAACAAAGTGCTCAATAGCTTCGTCGTACGACACCAACTTACTGCGAGTATTGTCGGTGGCTTGCGCTAGCCAAGTTTCTACTGCAGCAGCAAAACTGTCAGCTGATTGACTAAAAAACGCGTCGGCCGTTAATGGTTGGCCATTGCTATCATTATTCACTTTAGCCACTGCCGCTGCGCTGGCGTAAATACTAATACCATTACTTGGATCAGCATCACTGTCGAGCGACTGTAAAAAACGCGCGACGTTTGCGACATTTTCCGCGTGTGGGTTATCTGTTTTAAAAAAGCTTAGCGGCGTAATAATGGATTTAGCCGGCACGATAGGCAAGCTAACCTCACCTACGTAAAACTCAATCGTTTCGCCACGCACATAATCGTATGTGCCATCATCCGCTGTCACGCCTTCAATTACCTCACCATTAATATTGGTGCGACGATAATTGATGCCTGCCACTGTGTTATCTAAAAATGTGCCTTTTAAGCTCGTCACTTCAATGTCTGATACATTTTGTTCAGACTCAAAGCCACAACCTGTTACTAATGCAGCGCCAATGACACTGCTTAAAATCGATAATTTATATTTCATAATCTTACCCTTTCAGCATAAGTTTACCGGTGGCAAACTTATGGCTAAAAACAATGTCGTTAAATTAATAAAACTTGTAATTCACACCAAACTGTACAGTGCGACCATAGGCTTCGCTTTGCGCTAACACTTTGCCCCCAGTGTATTGGTTGCCTTGGTAATAGCGTAAATCGACATTGTCGGTTAAGTTAACCGCATCAAAATAAACCGATAAACCACTCACCACATTTAGCTTAGCTTTAAAGTCTAATGTTGCGATGGCTTGCTGGTATCTGTCGGTCCAATCTTTACAATGCTCTAGTGGATAGCTCTCGTAGTATTGACGATCCACATAAGCATCAAATACTTCTTGTGCTAACTCACGGTTATTAACATCCACCGCGTGCAGATCAGACAAGGTAACATTGGCTGGTGCCGTGCCACACGAACCTATCTCTTCCAATATTTCTGAACGATAGTTACCAATAAAACGCAACGATAGATCATCGTTTTCCCAACCCACAGTTAAGTTAGCCATCATGTCAGCTTGATCTGGCAAGGCTATCGTTCCGAGACGCACACTCGGATCCAGTTCTGCTTCACTGCTTTGCAGGGTTAAGTTACTTTGCACAAAAAAGCCAGATTCAAAAAATTGGTTGTAGCTTAATTCCATACCAAACACACTGGCGGCATCGCCGTTAAGCGTGTAGTTAATGTCTTTCAGTTTGGTATTTTCAGGAATGATAAATTCCGACACTTGACCCACAGGTAAAGTGATTGGCAACTCATCTATACGCAACGACGCACCCGACACATCAACAATAAAGTTTTTAATGTCTTTGTAGAACAAGGCAGCTTCAATAAATAAGTTCTCTGACTCATACCAACTAACAGAAAAGTCAAAGTTGGTTGATGTCATTGGGATCAGGTTAGGGTTACCTAGCTCCAAAGTATTATCTGCTGATAACACAAAGTCTTGAATATCCAGTGCTGATGCACCCCACACGTCGTTATCACTGGCACAGCGATCGTCTTCTCGGGTGTTGTCGCACAAGGTAATGTCGTTTTTAAACTGGGCATACGCGCGGTTTTGCTTAAAGGTAGGACGGGTATAACTGGTCCACACTGCACCACGCACTAACAATTGGTCGGTCGCTTCCCAACGTAAATGGGCACTCGGGAAAAACTCACTGTATTTAATTGAAGTGGCTGGTAGTGGCACAAAAATATCCAACGCCGCACCATCACCATCACCAACCGCAAACTCATCGTTCGATAACGCCATGTTACCGGTTGATGAAAACTCAGTTTGTACATAACGTACACCCGTGATCAGTTTAACGTCTTCTAGCAACTCCATTTCCGCCATGACATAAGCTTCGCTGACATCTTCTTGCAAGGTATAGTCACTGGCTGCGCTTTCAAACGATAAAACCCCATCCGAGCCATCATAACCTGTCGCTGCATATTTAGTTGGTCCAACAATCGACACTAAGTATTCCAGCGCTGCATTGTCGATAAACGGATATTGAAATTCGCTGTTCAATGGTAATTCGGTGCTAAAGCCTAAACCGCCATCAGCCAACGGCGTGGCAATATCCGCTTGCGATACATTCAACGCCGCAATACAGTTAGCTCGCTCTGCACTACCTTCTTCATAAGTGCCGTTACAACCGGCGGCACTTGGCACAAAACTCCAGCGGTTTTTGTCAACTTCATTAATGCGCTCACTGACTGAAAAACCGGCTTTAACGTAATACAACCAGTCAGAGTCAAAATCATATTTCAGATCGGCTTTAAACGTCGATATTTCATCAATTTTAATGCTGTCTTCAAGGAACATGTTATCAAACAGCCAATCAGACGGTTGATCTGAACTATCGTAATCGCCTTCTTCAAAACCGGCTAAGCTGTGGCCAGCGTAACTATAGCCTTCATCGTTAGGCAAGGTGCCTTGTTCAGTGGCTTGCAAGACACGATAAAACACTTCGTCTTTCGTGGCTTGTCCATATAGCAATAAGTCACGGCTGCGGATCTGCACACGACGATCATCTACCGATTCTTCACGCGCTTTTGAGCTTGAATAGTCCCAGTTAAACGTAAAACTATCGCCGAATAAATGCTCGCCGCCGATATTAAACGTTTTAACTTTTTGTTCTGACTCTTGAATAAAGTATTGATGTTGCAACTCACCATCGGCTACAACAAATTCTTTAGTTTGACTATCAACAAAAACCACCTCTGGCTCAGTCGAAACACTTGTTGGCGGCAACACTTGCCATTGACCATCTACCGCTTCAATACCTGGCATTTGTGCTGCAAAAATACCGCGATGATCATAGCTGGCGGTATCAAAACGGAAGTACTCACGATACGCGACATCGGCATCTGCAAAGCGTACATAATTGCCTTTAATGTAAAATTGGTTGGCGTCATTAGGACGAAATTCAACCGTTAAGCCTAATGTATCTCGTTCACGATCAGCCACTTCTTGGCGGGTTTCAACTTGATAAGGAGCAATAACTGGATCGCCCGTAGCCACCCCAACATCAGGCTGCCATTGAGCAATTGGCCGATAAGTATTGGTTGAATGATGACGCTGTTCATTAACCGCCGAGGCTCGCTCTTCAGATGAAATAACATAGCCGACACCTATGGTTTCATCGGCAAATAAATGCGTTCCGTCTAACGTAAATTTAGGTGAGTGCTCTTCACGCAGTTCTGAATACGAGTCTTGCACTTTTAATTTTAATGAATTGCCTTGGCGGTCGAAAGCTGAAATGGATTTAACATTAACCGCACCACCAATAGAGTTTAGGTTCATATCTGGCGTTAAGGTTTTCACCACCTCAATCGAGCCTAAACTGTCGCCGGCAATGCCATCTAAGCCCACTTTGCGATCTTCACCGGCACCGGCCATTTCGGCACCATTCATATTAACCGAAACAAATTGCGGCCCTAACCCCCGAACGGTGACGTATTTACCCTCACCTTCGGAACGCTGCAAGCTAACGCCTGGTAAGCGTCGCATCGACTCTGCCACGTTCTGATCAACAAAGTTACCGATATCGTCGGTAGACACCACTGAACTAAACTGATCTTTTTCGCGCTCCATCATGCGCGCTTTTTGATCACTGTATTGAATACCTTTGACTTCAATTACTTCCGTCTGCTCGTCGTCAGCTTGTTCGTTTTGTTGTTCTTCTGCTGCCAGCGAGACAGACGAATAGCTCAGCAATATGGCTGTCGCTATTGAATTCATTTGCCATCGTTTCATCACGATCGTCCCCATTTTGTTCTCTCTGTCTTATGTAATGTCAAAAACCAGTGCCACCGGTGGCAGTAATTTAGCACCGACACCAAAGCTATGTCAAACTTGTTTTTAATTTGTTAAATAAAATAACACTAGCTTGTTAACCTTGGGTTGATAGCAACATTAGCCCAGCACCTTTACTGACAGAGAAAAACGAAAAAGCCCAGTTAAAACCTAAGAATGGCGTGGTTTAAGCTCACTTTTGACAACCCGTTTCAGCTACTTTTTACAGCACGCCGACCTTTGCTAAAGGGGTTTGGTTTTCACAATTCCTATATTATTCAGTTATATAAAAAGTATTACTTATTAAAAATTAAACCAAGCAAACAAAATAGCTATCTTTACGTTAGGCAAAGCTAGATACCATCAAGCCTGTAGCTTTAAATGCCAAAGCAACAATTAAGACAAGATGCATCTGAACGTAAAAAAACCTTTGATTAACAAAATTCATACATATAGACTCAGAGTCGAAACTTATTTTTTATCGATTTGCACTGCTTTGTGCTTTTTTTAAAACCGAATATGCCACCGGTAGCAATAAAAGAAAGCGGAAAATTGATAGTGAAGATAAATGATAAATAGGTTGGATCAACAAAACGACTCGACTCGCTCGTTTCGTAAACTTAATTGCAGTTTAAATATAGGCATAATAATGAACTACAAATTACCACTGCTGCTCAGCGCAGCTATGCTGAGTGCCTGCTCCTCAGATGATGACAATAACAAGAATAATCCCGCGTCTAATCCAACATCAGGCAAAGTTTTTATTCAAGGTAACAGTGAGCAAGGTCAAATCCTAACGGCCAGCCATGATTTAACCGATGCAGATGGCGCGATCCAAATAACCGCTTACCAATGGCAAAAAAATGGCGCAGATATTGAAGGCGCCACCGAACAAACACTGACCTTAAGCCAAGAACATGTCGGCAGCGAGATCAGTGTTAAGGTTTCTTTTACCGATGGAGTGACTCCAACCCAGCAATTAACTACAGCTAAAACGGCAGCGGTCGTCAATGTCGATGACGCCACCACAGGCTCAATTGCTATTTCTGGCGAAATAAAAGAAGGCCAAAGCTTAACCATTGACAATACCTTGAGCGATCTCGATGGCACCATTCAAATTAATAGTTATCAATGGTTAGCTGATGATACGCCAATCGAAGGAGCTACGAGTGACAGCTTTACCCCAAGCCAAACTCAAGTCGGTAAAAAATTAGCCGTGCAAGTTACCACTAGTGGTGGTTCGGTAACTGGGCAAACCTTTACTTCAGCCAGTACCATAGCCATTGTTAATATGAACAATGCACCAAGTGGCACATTAACCGTTAATGGAATTAAAAATGCAGACGGTGAATTCCAAGCCAATGATACTGTGAGTGTCAGCCACAACTTAGCGGATGAAGACGGCTTAGGCGATGTTAGCTATGAATGGCATATTGATGGTGTTCTTGTCGCCAGCACAGACAGTTACACGCTAGTTGATGCCGATGCAGGCAAAACGTTTACGGTTAGCGCTAGCTACACAGATGGCTTTGGCAACCCGCATACAGTCACAACCGATGCTCAAGCCATTGCCAGCGCTTTGATTACCCCTGTCACTGTATTTACTTGCCCAGAAAATGACAGCGATGTGTACTTTTGTGATGATTTTGAAAATGGCTCACTCGCCAAATGGAACGATTTAATATCCACATACGGCCTAGATGCGCCAGGGGTATTTGATGTTTTAGATGATGGCGTGAGCCAGTCGATGCGTTTTACGGCAGGAACACGCGGCGGTAATAAAGTTGATGGTGAATTAATTTTGGTCAAAGGCGACCAATTTACTAATGTGCCCAATAACTATGCATTGGAATACCGTATTCGCCCACGTAACAACAGCAACACAGGTAACAAATACTTATTTGCTATGCTGCGCTACGAATCACCTCTAAATTGGTATTTGGGCGGCTTAAATATGCAAAGCTCAACCAGTTCAACCCAAGTAGAAGCTGGTTATGCCTCTACCGCTGACGAGATCCAACGCAAGTTACAAGTCAAAGCACCGATTGAATTAGGTGAAAAAGGCGGCACAACGGATGGCGTGTGGTATACCGTGCGTTTTGATGCAATTGACGATACGTTAACCGCTTACCTAGATGGCCAACAACTTGGCTCATGGCAAGATGACAAGGCCCTGTACAATGCAGCCGGACTCATTGGTTTTTATACTTATAACCGCTCATTTGAAGTGGATTATGTCAAAGTGTTTAATCCGGCCATTAAGCCTGTGCAATTAGCATTAAATTACACGGCAACAGAATGGGTTAGCGCCGCAGGCAGTGATCCACTTGCCATTAATGTCAGCGCAATCCAAAACGACGGCAGCACAGCCGATACCTTTACCGCGATTTCAAGCGACAGCGCGATTGTCGAAGTGAGTGTTAATGGCAATACTGTTACCTTAACGCCAAAAGCTCAAGGTAATGCGCAAATTGTGTTTACCGCAGGCTCAGACAAAACCGTACAAAAAATCCTAAACGCTAACATTGAACCCGCTTGGATCATGCCAACCACTGACTATGGCAATCTTGGTGGTGCGGTCAGTCCTGATCTCGGGGCGACTGGCCAATACATTGATGGTAAATTTGCAATCACGTTTGACAATACGCCAACAGGACTTGGCACCACAGGCGAAGTGCGTATTTTCAATGCCAATGGCGACTTAGTCGATCGTATTAAAGCCAGTGGCGAAACCAATGAAATTGGTTTATCGGCAGATAATAAAACCCGTGTACTCAATCAAGCGCTGTTAACCCTAAATGGCAACCAGCTTATTATTGAGCCGCACCGTGGTGTCATTAACTACAATGAAACCTACACAGTGACTATAGGTAACAATGTCGTACTAGGTGCAAAATTAAACGGCATGGATTTTAACGGCTTAGGCGATAATGCAGGTTGGCAAGTGTCAACGCAAGCACAAGGGCCAGATGCTAGTGCCACCAGTATCACAGTTGATGACGACGGCGATGCTGACTTTAGAACCGTACAAGCGGCTCTTACTTGGGTTATGCAAAATACGGCTCAAGACGCCGCTATTACAATCAATGTGAAAAACGGTACGTACAACGAACGCCTGTATTTACGTAACAAAGACAACTTGTCGATTATTGGTGAAAGCCGCGACGGGGTAAATATTGCGGCGGAAAACTACGAAGGTATTAATACTGGTTCAGGTAAAGGCACTGATGTCGGCTCTAAACCTGCTGGCGGACGCAGTCTGTTTTTAGTTGAAGGCGGTGATCTTCTCACGCTCGAAAACCTAACCATCACCAATACTCATGTGCGCACTGGCTCAGGCGATCAAGCTGAAACACTGTACTTTAACTCCAAAACCGGTCGTTTAATTGCTCGAGATGCCAACTTTATTTCTGAGCAAGACACCTTACTGATGAAGGGTTACAACTGGTTCTACAACAGTAAAGTTGCGGGTAACGTAGATTTTATATGGGGTTACAGTGTTGCTACCGTATTTGAAAACTCACAAATTGTGACCTTAGGTGATTCAAAAGTCACAGCCAAAGGCGAAACAACCAGTTCGGGTGGCTATGTATTGCAAGCCAGAACCGAAAACGCCTCGGATCCAGGCTTTGTATTCTTAAACTCGGAGCTTAGCCACGCAGCGGGTCCGAAAGGAGTAACCGTACAAGCGGGATCAACTTATCTTGCTCGTAGCGGTGGTGACGCCAAAGTATTTGATAACGTCACTTTTGTGAATACCAAAATGGCGGATCACATTGCAACAATTGGTTGGGCATATAAAGGTATTAACAGTCAGCCGGCACCAACGCCAGAAACCGCGTCAGCTGCATCTGGCTGGAAAGAATACAACAGCATGGACGCTAATGGTAATCCGTTAGATATGTCGAGTCGTTGTGACAATAACGGCAGCTGCTATGAATTAACCCAGCAAGAATACGAAAACCAATTTTGTAGTCGAGCTCAAGTATTTGCGGGCTTTAATAATGGCGCAGGCTGGGATCCACACCCAACAGACACCAGCGACGACCATTGCCCGTCAGCCAAAGCCGAAGCATGGAAAGAAGGTGCTGCGGTACTCGGTGGTAGTGGTACGTCGGCCTCTGGCAGCATAGTGACGCAAAGTGCTAACGAAGTAACGATGACAGCCAAAGGTGGTAAGTTTGAAAGCGCCAAAGTGTCTTTCTACTTAGTTTCACAAGAAGTCACGGGAGATTTTGAGATCACAGCCAACCTTAACTCAATTTCTGGTGGGATCTTACGTGAAAACTCAAGTTACCAATTCCCTGCTGGACTCATGATGTGTATTTGTGACGGCTCAGCGGCAACAGTTGGCACCATGGCCCATATTGGTGTCAACGACATTAATGGCTCAGCGAAAACCTTGGCTGATGCCAGTGTCGATTATGTCGCCAGCTATGGTCATTTTACCAGTACTGCTGCCGACGCCAGTTGGGGTAAAACCGGTAGCACTGCAGTCGTGCCGGGTGATGATCTGTATTTCAAACTCAAGCGTGACGGTAATGATTACTACGTGTATTACTCAACCGACGGCGGCGTGAACTACAACCAATACGGTGCCAGTAACTTGAGTGATTTACCAGCCAGCGTCAAAGTAGGTATGTTTGCTGCACCAAATGGCAGTTCAAACGAGCCAACTATCGTCTGGAAAGACATCAAAATTAGTCAATAAACTAATGGAAGGGTTGGTGGTGCGAGTGACAGGTTTAACTACACTCAAACCATCAACCCTACCACCAAACCACCAAACCAATACCCAAATAAAGCGTTAAATCGTAAAGAGCGAATATGAACAAAACCATTTCCACTGTTTTATGTTTACTCACGAGTTTTTGTTGTTACGCCAACCCTTATTGGGTTGACGATTCATACAATGTGGCTAGCCGGTTTGCTAAATACCAACAGCAAGATCCCAATCTCAGTTTGCCGTTACTGCAATTTCAAGCAGGCCAAGTTATTAAACCCGATGTTCGGTATCGGCAGGCTATTGTGAGTGACAAACAGCAAAGCGCCAGCGGCGACAAACAGCTCCAACCGAGTCTGACACGCGATTTACATCTCGATATTTTTTATCCTTCTGTGTCGGCAAAATCGAATCAACATAAAACCTTAGTATTAATTCATGGTGGCGGTTGGCGTTCAGGCAATAAATCCCATCTGTGGCCAATGGCCAACTTACTTGCGCAACGTGGCTATACGCTTGTCATTCCCGAATACCGCTTATCCGTTGAAGCGCCCTATCCTGCGGCCATAAACGATATTAAAGCTGCGATCCAATGGATACGCCAACAAGCACAAACACAACACATACCCAGTGATAATATTAGTTTACTTGGCGGCTCATCCGGCGGCCATTTAGCTGCCCTTATCGCTTATCAAATAAACCATGACCTGTCGTTGCCAGAAAACCAAGCACACGAAACAGCAACACAGCAACACACCAAGCGGATTGCCGCCGTGATCGATCTTGATGGTGTATTAGATTTTACTGATCCGCTGGCGCTCAAATATGAAAATCGCAAAGGCGATAAATCAGCGGCTGCCCTATGGTTAGGTGGAAGTTGGCAACAAAGCCAAGAAATATGGCAACAAGCCTCGCCAACGACTTATTTAAGCCCACAATCGCCACCAAGCTTAATCATTAGCAGTGGCCAAGCCAGATTTACCGCGGGTAAACAACGCGTTAAGCACCACCTAACCCAGCATAACATTCCTTATCAATATCATGAGTTTGATCAGGTTATTCACACCTTTTGGTTATTTGAGCCTTATCTTAGTCAAAGCGTTAAAACCATAGACAATTTTTTACAAAGCTTGGCACCTTAACTCAAAAGTTTTGGTTTGCTGACCTGTAGGCGAGACTTGGCTTCCAAGCCCCTACTTTTGGTAGTCTTGCTCTTTTGGTTAGAAAAGTTTGCAAGCTCTGCAAGCTCTGCAAGCTCTGCAAGCTCTGCAAGCTCTGCAAGCATAAATGCTCGCCCACAAAAATATCCATTAACAAGCATTACTTAGTTTGTAACCAATATTTATCTTGGGCGACAAGCTGTTGGCTGGCTGGACTTAAATCAGGGTTAATCAATTGAAAAGACAAGCGCTGATCAAGGCGCGTACGATTAAATATTTCAATAAAACGTGGCTCTGCGTAAAAAAACGCGTCAAATGAACCATCATCAATCATACTTTCTAAGCCTTGGTGTAAGCGTTGATGCAAAACGCTATTTTGCTTGCTGACAAAAAAGTATTTAGGCAAGGGATATCGAATATACAAGCTACGCTCAACCACAAAATCGGCCTTGTCTTTAATTTCGCGCCATGGCTCGTAAATACCGCGCGGGTACATATCAAATCGCTTACCTTTTAACATGGCTAACATGCGGGATTTATCCCCCTCAATCACGTTAAAACCGTTATGTCGTAAAATGGGCACGTCATTCCAGTTAAACCCTTGGCCTAACTTAATTTGTTTAAGTTGTTGTATATGTGAAACACTATCAAATCGACCTTGCTCATCTGCTCGAATAATAAATATGCGATAACCTTGCATACCTTTTAACAATGGCACATAGACTGCGGCGAGTTGCGACTCTAAATCCAAGTTAGTCGCAGACCACATCAGATCAAGTTCTCCCGACTGCAGCATGCGCGCAACCCGTGCTTTGGGAAGGTTGCCAAACACAGCCTGAATTTGATAATCACCAAACTGTGCTTGTGTGCGTTGCAACACCTGCTCTAATAACTTAATGAAATAGGGATTGTTAGCGTCACTGGATAAACTGGATGTTTGATAACGTATTACATCGCGCGCTTGTGAAAAGCCAGATAACAATAGCAGCGCGACTAAGATTAAAGTTAGTTTTATCATGGCTACTACCGAGCAGTTTACGACTCAAGTTAATGGATCACTACCTCAAAGTTTAGCTGGCATCTACATATAGTCAAAGCGATCAGGTTTTAGGGGAAGCCGTCAAGCTTCGAGGCCCCATGAGCATATGCTCTACTATGTGATTGGGGCGAGTAAGCGCTGACAATGAACCATAAGACCTGAGCGAGAAGACTATAAGTACAAATGAGAATCAGTTTCTTCTCGCTTCAAGCTAAGGGTTTTATTTGGAATTTCCGCGTTGGATACAAGTATTAATAGCGCATGAACAACCTGCCACTCACTCAAGCAATACACATTTCACTATCAAAATCACAAATAACTGACTATAATTGCCACCGGTAGCATTTGTTTTTTGAACTTATCAATCTGGATAATACGAGGTTTCCTAATGTTTCACTGTCGTCGCTTCTTTCTATTGGGATTAAGCCTAATATGTACATTAACCACTACGCAAACTTGGGCGATGTCAACGGCCGAGTTAGATGCTTTATTGCCTGCTGAACCGCAAATGCCAAAGCAAGTATGCCACACATTGCGGGCGCAACTGAGCTACGTTAACTGGCGTTTACCCGCCGACATAGATCAAGATCCTGCCAATTCCAATCCTGACGGGCAACGCATACAACAAGCGTTAAATACTTGTGGCAAGGGACAAGCGGTAAAACTAGTCACGGATAAAAATAATAACGCCTTTTTAGCAGGGCCAATTCAACTACCAAGTGGGGTTACCTTGTGGGTCGACAAACAAGTACGCCTATTTGCCTCGCGTAGTCCACGTGATTACGATTTAGGTGATGGCGTATGTGGTAACGCATTACCTAAAATCAAAAACCGTTGTAAACCTTGGATCTATGCCAAAAATACCCATAACAGTGGCATTGTTGGTGAAGGCGTTATCGATGGGCGTGGGGGGGCAATTTTAACCTCGGGAAAATTGGCTTTTAAAGCCACTTGGTGGGACCTTTCAATGCAAAGTAAAGCCAAACCCAAATTAGAACAAAACAATCCACGCATGATGCAAATCGACGACAGCAGCCAATTCACCCTGTACAAAATCACCATTCAAAATGGCGCAAAATTTCATTTTAAATCGAAAAATGTCGATGGCTTAACCGCATGGGGAATTAAACTTTTAACGCCATCACTGGCATACAGCAAACCTGGTTACCAATGCCCAAAAGACGAGCTACCTAAACCTGGAAAATTAGACAAACCCAGTACCTGTTTTATTCCTGAGCTAGTTAAAAATACCGATGGGTTTGATCCTGGTACCAGTAAAAACGTAACACTAGCCTACTCCTACATTAGTACAGGTGATGACAATGTAGCCATAAAATCAGGCAAAGCGACTAACCGCCCTGCTACGCAAAATCATCTTTATGCACATAATCAATTTTATTACGGTCACGGTATGTCAATTGGCAGCGAAACCGACGCGGGTGTCGACAACATTAAGGTTTGGAACTTAACACTAGACGGCATGGACAGTAGCCACGGCGTAGGCATACGGATTAAGTCAGACGGTAAGCGTGGTGGTTTAATTAATAACGTTTATTATAAAAATGTGTGTATGCGACGTGCAAAAGATGCCTTGGTATTTACACCTTATTATAGCTCGACGAAAACCAACAAACTGCCACCCAAAATGACTAATATTGTGTTGGAAGACTTTTACTACTCTGATTATCCAAACGCTAAATACAACAAGCCATTAGTGAATTTTGCTGGTTATCACACAGTGAAAAACGGCCAAGCAATCACTTATCCATTGGATATCACCTTAAATAATGTTGTGTTTGAATCCAAAGCCAAAATCCGCGACAACAAGCACTTTCATCACCATCATATAAATTACAAAATTGGCGAGCAAGGAATAGTGAATTTTCCTTTGCGCAAGCAAGATGACATTAGTATCAATCGTTTACCGGCAAAAGCAGCACAACCTGTAGATTGTAATGGACGTTATCAACCCTTCCCTAGCCCAGACTCACCAATATAACGGCAAGCATGAATGTTCGCCAACAAAGTTACGGTTGTAGGGCAGGATTTATTCCTGCCAATGCGGAATGGTTAGATACCCTGTGTTAGCGGATGTAAAATCCGCCCTACAAGGTTGCGCCTGTAGGGCAAGGTTTATTCCTGCAAACACATAGTCTGTAAAAGTTCTTGTGTTAGCGGGTGTAAAACCCGCCCAACAAGGTTACGCCAAGGGCAGGATTTATTCCTGCAAATGCATAGTCTGTAAAAGTTCTTGTGTTAGCGGGTGTAAAATCCGCTCTACAAGGTTGAACATGCAAATACATAGTCGGTAAATTAATTACCTTCTGCGAAGATATAAAACAACCTATGGTTTATCCATTTCATTACGCTGAATAATTTTGTTAACGCTAAAGCAAGGCCTGATAAACCAAGGCGCGCAGTTTAGCGTGATCATCAATATCACCGGCAGGGATAAGTTGAGTTAAATAAACCACCAACAAGTCATTTTTCGGATCAACCCAATAGGTAGAATGATACGCGCCGCCCCAGCCAAACTCACCTACCGCACCTGGCACGCCGCGTAAACCTAAATCGTTAACCACGGTAAAACCCAAACCAAACCCTACCCCTGGTAACCAATCCAGTTTGATATCGCCAAGATGGTTTGTTGTCATTAATGCAACTGATGACGGCGACAAAATGTGTTGCTCACCATAGCGACCTTGATTTAACAGCATTTGCAAAAACTTTGCATAATCGAGTGCAGTTGATACTAAACCTGCACCACCAGACTCAGCTATACCTGGGTTACCTAAATAATGGCCTTGGCTCACATTAAAACCTTGTTGCGGTGCCCGTGTTATTTTGCCATTGCCTGTACCATTAGCGCTGTAAACTGTCGCTAAGCGCGCCTGTTTATTGGCTGGAACAAAAAAATAGGTGTCATGCATAGCAAGTGGCTGAAATATTTTTTGCGCTAAAAAATCACCAAGGGTTAAACCAGATATTTTTTCAATGATGACTCCTAAAATATCAGTATTAAACCCATAAACAAAACGCTCACCCGGCTGAGCCTCTAACGGTTGTTGAGCAATTTTATTAACCCAAACTGCCATAGGTTGGTTTTTGTCGGCGAAGTACCATTCGGTAAACCCTGCTTGCTGCCATTGATGAGCATACTCTCCCCAGCCATAACCCATGCCCGAAGTATGGGTCAGTAAATCACGAATGGTAATTTGTCGTTTGGCTTTTTGTAAACTCACTTGACCATCAGCATCTTTGACTCTGACCTGCATATGGGCAAATGCGGGTAAATATTGGCTAACCTTATCGGATAACAGCAGTTTACCTTCTTCCTGCAACATCATAATCGCGACACTAACAATGGCCTTGGTCTGCGAAGCAATACGAAACAAGCTATCAGTTTGCATCGCCACTTGTTGTTCTTTATCTTGCTGACCGAACGCGTTGAGATAAACCACTTTGCCCTGTTTAGCCACCAAAGCCACACCACCGGCTAACTGATCTTGCGCAACATACTGAGCTAAATTGGCATCCAACCGAGCTAATCGAATTTTAGAAACACCAAGCACTTCAGGGTTAGCTAATATTTTAGGGTCAACTTGTAACTCAGCTTGAGTCAAACCGGCGAGCCAATATAGACAAATGGCGATAATTATTTTTTTCATACTTTTCTCAACGCTAATTAAAATAATACTATAACACTTAATTATCAAAAGTATGGTTTGTTAGAACATTATTCAACAGCGAGGTGATTGGTGGGCTTACAAGCATGAATGCCAATGCCAACAAGGTTACGGTTGTAGGGCAGGATTTATTCCTGCAAATACAGAATGGTTAGATACCCTGTGTTAGCGGATGTAAAATCCGCCCTACAAGGTTACGCCTGTAGGGCAGAATTTATTCCTGCAAACGTTTAATCAGTTAGAGTGTATTGGGTTAGCGAGTGTAATACCCGACTTGTTGGGCGTACTTAAACAGCTTTTCTGGATAAGTCCCCGCCCACGAATAGCCTTCGCGCCGTTCTTGCGAGATTGCCATAATATCAAAATAAACGCCGCCGTCGCGGTCACTAAAAAAGCCGACATCCTGCTCTAGTTGATAAAAGCGATACCACATGGTTTTGCCTGGTGCGGCTTGGATCGGATTATACAAAGGGTCTCGTCCTTTGTTTTCACGTTTAATTTTGACATAGGCGCGATCTTTTACCCCCACTTGATCAAACCATCGCAACGCCGCCAGTACCGCTTGCTTTATCTCTGGGGTTTGCGGTTGGCTCATCAAATAACTGGTGATAAGTACCGATTCACTGCCGCTTTTAGACGCTAGCTCATAAATTCGCGCAGGTTTTGGGGCGTAAGTCACAGGATCATGCTGCGCACACCAAACCGTTTTTACTCCGTTTTGCTTTATCTGAGCCTTTAAAATATAGCGAATGCCCGTAGCTATCGCTTGCTCTACCCGCTTATGCTGAGCCGCACTAAATAACTGGTTATTAACTGGCGCGTGTTGTTGTTTAATCAGATCCAGCAATAGCAGAACACGGATCATGGCATTGTCGTTAAACGTTACGTAACTAGAATAAGCGGTCACCCCCTGTGGGTACTGACTACGCGTAGGGTACACTTGCGGCCATCCGCCGGTTGGGTATTGCATGATGAGTAAATAATCTAATGCACGACGTGCCGCATCTTTATAGCGTTTGTCATGACTGCGCTGAAACACATTTGCCAAAAAAAGTATTTCGCTAACAGTGGCATTGTTGTCTATGGTGCCGACCTCTGTGCCATTGTCACCCAACCAACCGGAACGCGGAGATTGGCCATCCCAAGGTTTGAGATAAACCGCCGGTTTGTGTTTAAAAAAGCCGCCTGACGCTAATTGCCAACTCAATATTACATCGGCTTTTTGTTGATCTTGTTGCAAACGTTGTGCTTGAGTTGATGCCGAGCTTAGCCAAGCTTGATATTGGTTAAGCGCATTATTCACTGGATTACCTTGTTGCGGTAATGTCGATAGGCTGGCATTGCCAGACTGCTTGGCTATCGTTACTTTCGTGACTGGAACTTTGGCAAAATGAGCAGTGCTACAGGCCGTTAATAGCCAAGAAAAAACCATCACCAACCACAATACTTTCATCGTAAACCTCAAACCAAGCAAAATAAAACCCATAAAGAGACAGTATAAAATTAATTGCCACCGGTAGCAATTATTGTCTGTTATGATAAATTAGCAACTTAATGACGAAAATTGTCGTGAAAAGCACGGCATATTAAACGTCAAGATCCAATATCGTTTTGCAAACTAGGTGACTCCATATGACAACTCAAAATGCCGTTTTTCAGCGCTACATTAATAACGACAATGTTTGGTTAGCTAAAAGCACACCACAAGAAAACCTGTTAACGGATCATGGCATAACACCTTGCGTATTGGCATCAGAAGATGAAGTAGGCCAAGCCATGTTACAGGAGTTGTATGCCACTGCAGCTGAAAAAACCGGTGATATTAATATTGCTCTGTTAGGCGGGCGTGGCGGCCAAGCATTGCACAAATTGCTAGGCGAGCTTGCCAAAGGCTCAGAGCAAGATGACTTACTCGCGCGGTTAAATGTATTTACGCAAGACGCATTGGCACCTATGGGTATGAATAATGGCTTAAGCTTTGTGCGCGATTTTGAACGCATTTTAGGTAGTGCTTTTTTTGACAAAATTAAAAGCTTTACACCGATGCAAACTGATTTAGACGATTTAGAAAGTGGCTTAATCGACTATTTAAATAAGCTTGAAGCATTAGGCGGATTAGATATTTTCTTTATTGGCCATGGGCCTGAGGAAAATCAAGCCTCGCACTTGGCTTACATCAAGCCATTTTCGGGAGCACAAAGCCATCACGTCGCCGGATTAATCCCCATTTCCAGTAGTATTTTAGAGCACCATATTAGCAAGTTTAAAGCCGGAGGCAGTCAAATAAGCGCGAGCGATGAGGCTGAGTGTCGCAAAGCTCAATATATTTTAACTTTAGGTCCAGCGGCGATTTTACAAGCCAAAAAAGTGGTTCAGTCTGTGGTTGATGCTGACTCCGCCCCCGCTAAAGTCGCGACTTACGCCAATGTACTTAATAGTGAAATAAGCTCCGACCTAGGTACTGACAAACAACAGGCATTAGCCCAGCTCAATGCAAACCCTGGCTTGTGGATCCGCTTACATGCCAACTGCAAATCATTTGTTTTACCTAACTTAAATGTTTAAAACTTAGTAACAGCAAGGCGCTGGGTTTATCAGGACGCAGCTCACTTGCCAAAATGGCGCGAAAACGAAATAGCTCGACAACGAGATTAAATAATAAGGACAAACGATGAAATTGCTATTTAGCGCTATTCTGACATTGATAAGCTGTGTGCTCTACGCCCAGCCAGTCAATTTTGTAGCTAATTTAGCCCAAGGTTCAGGCTCTTATCAGCTAGAAATTTCGACTACATCGCCTAACCGCCAAATTGAAGTTCATTATTACAAGCCGCAAATATTTAACTCACAAACGACTGTCATTATTGTCGTGGCTGGCGCAGGCCGCAATGCCAATGATTACAGAGACAGTTGGATAGCTCACGCAGAAAAATATAACTTACTGGTTTTATCACCCGCCTACCCTCAGCAGCAGTATGACTTTGCAGCATATCACCTTGGCGGAATAGTAACGCAACTGAAATTCAAACAGCCTAAAGTCGAAAAACACAATGGCCGTATTACAAAGTATCGGTTAAAAGACCAAGATATTTCTTTTACTATTGAGAACGATAGAGCCAAATGGCTATTTGATGACTTTGATGCTCTATTTAATAGTGTTAAGCCATTATTAGGCGCCAAGCAAACGGGTTATGATTTATTTGGTCATTCAGCTGGCGGGCAAATACTCCATAGATACGCATTATTTAAATATGGCTCGCAAGCCAATCGGATTGTCGCAGCTAATTCAGGGTTTTATACATTACCCGATCTGACCTTGCCGTTTCCTTGGGGCTTGTTAACAACTAATATTAGCCAGCAGGATGTCAATTCGGCTTTTTCTAAGTCATTGTTTGTCTTGCTAGGGGAAGCGGATAACGTCAACGAAACGCGCGGTACTCTGCTACACACACCTAATACTGACCAGCAAGGGCTAGGACGACTCGAAAGAGGCACCTACTTTTACGAACACAGCCAAAAACAAGCAAAAATGGCAAAAGCTGTTTTCAACTGGCAAAAAATACTGGTGCCAGATGTTGGCCATGACTATAAACTAATGGGCAATGCCGCTGCCAAGTTACTGTATGGTCAACCCTAGATATGCATAAAATTTAACTCACATACTATTGGTTAGTTTTAACAAACAAAACAATCAGCATTTTTAGTCAATAAAACATAGCTAGACTAGCAAACTTAAACGTTTAAATTTATTATTAAGCAATATGTCCGTTTGAGAAAAATCATGTCTAGCTCTGATCAAAAAAGTAAACCACTCACACTGAAAAGTGTCTCTAAAATACTAGGCGTGTCGACTGCGACCATCTCCAATGCCTTTAACCGCCCCGATCAACTGTCTGCCAAATTGCGAGACAAAATATTAAAGCAGTGTGCCGAACTTGGGTATCACGGCCCAAATTTAACGGCTCGCTCGTTACGTAAAGGGGAATCCGGCGTAATAGGTGTTTTACTAAGTGACCCCCTTGCCTACTATTTTACCGATCCGGTCGCCAACCAATTTTTAACCGGCATAGCCGAGGTATTAGAGCAAAATCATAAACAGCTGCTTATGTTATCCGGCGCAGAAGCCGAAAAACACAATAGCGGTATAGAGGCCCTGCCTGACGGCTTTATCGTTTACGGTAGTCAGGAAAAAAATCCGTTATTTGCGCGGGTTATGCGCACCAACAAACCCATAGTTACCGTCGATTTTGATACAGGTGACTACGCTTCGATTAATATTGATAATCAGCAAGCCGCAGAATCTGCCGCTCAGTACGCACTAGCACAGTGCCAAAAACCCGACATTGCCATTTTAGGGCTACGGCTGATCCAATCGGATCGCGTCTGTCGCATCACTGAAGATGAACTGTACGACGAAGGCGAATCTGTCTCGCGGCGGCGGTTAACCGGTTATATGCAAGCCATTGATAAAAAGGGATTAAAAATAGCTTCAGACAAAATATGGCACATACCACATAACACTCATAACAATGCATTACAGGCTGCGCGCGAGGCATTATCCATTCACCCACTTCCTAATTGCATTTTCTGCATGAGCGACGTGATTGCGGGAGCTGTACTAACGGTTGCGAGAGAAAAAAATATTCCTGTACCAAACGACCTAAAAGTCGTTGGTTTTGATGATATTCCAGAAGCCAGCAGGACTAACCCACCATTAACCACAGTTTGCCAAAAAAGTATTGAAAAAGGTCGATTAGCCGCCAGCAAATTGGTCAAAGGCGAGCTTAAGCAAAAAACCATTTTAACAACTGAATTAATAAAGCGTGGAACCGTAGAAAACATAGCCTAATCAAGGTTTTGAAGGCGAGCATTTATGCTTGCAGAGCCATTAAGTTAACGATTTTCGTAGGTTTACCGTGGTCTGTTCCAGACGCCCACGGTATTTCCTACATCCTGTAGGTTGGGTTGAAGAATGAAGCCCAACAAATCCAAAGCTTGTGTTGAGCTTCGCAAGCTCTAGGGATTTTTGTTCCAGACAAATCCCAGCTACTTATATCCATAGAAGCAAGCACCAACCGTTGGCTTAAGTTAACGGCATTGGCATTTATGCTTGCAGAGCCTTTACATTACTTCTCCCATCCCTTCAAAACCCACTTTAATTTTAACGTTTTAGCACGAGCGAATGAATTTAGCCTTGCGTGGCAAGAAAATAAAACTATGTTTTTTATTAATACTTTCATTAAGTTAAAGATTTTCATATCAATCAGAAACATTTAGCGCTTGCACGAACTGAAATTATAACTTAAATTTAACTTAATCGTTTAAGTTGATATATATTCTTACATAATTAGGTGAATTATCAGTATGGCTAAACATAATCAAGTACAGCTCATTACCTATGTCGACAGGCTAACCAGTGGCGGAATCCAAGACTTACAAAACCTGTTGCATAACGAATTAGAGGGTGTGTTTGGTGGCGCTCACCTACTCCCTTTCTATTTTCCGATTGATGGCGAAGACGCTGGTTTTGATCCTATCGATCACACCCAAATTGATTCTCGGCTTGGTAGTTGGCAAGACGTAAAACAGCTTGGCCATCATTACCAAGTAATGGCAGACATGATAGTTAATCATATGTCTGCGCAATCACCAGAGTTTTTAGATGTGATTGAAAAAGGCACTCAATCTGTTCACTATGATCTTTTTCTTACCAAAGACAAGATCTTCGGCAACGACGAAACACAAACCGATATTGAGAAAATATATCGCCCTCGTCCCACGCCATGCTTTACGCCGATTCAATTAAAAACAGGCGAAAGCAAAGCGTTTTGGACAACATTTACCGCAAATCAAATCGATATTGATATCAATTCTGACCAAGGCAAAGCCTATTTAGAGCGTATTTTAGATACCTTTGCCAGCAATAATATATCCTTAATTCGCTTAGATGCCGCAGGATATGCGGTTAAAAAAGCCGGCACCAATTGCTTTATGCTGGAAGACACATTTGCGTTTATCAATGATTTATCTGAGCGCGCCAAACAAAGAGGCATGCAATGCTTAGTCGAGATCCATTCGCATTATCAAACACAATGTGAAATCGCTGAACGCTGTGATCTGGTATACGATTTTGCCTTACCTCCTTTAGTACTGCACACCCTGTTTAACCAAGACGCTGCACCTCTTGCCAAGTGGCTTGATATATCGCCACGTAATTGTGTCACCGTACTCGATACGCATGATGGTATTGGCATTATTGACGTAGGTAAACATGGTGATAAACCGGGCTTATTGAATGACGCCCAGATTGATGCATTGGTTGAACAGATCCATGTTCGAAGCCAAGGGCAAAGTCGTCAAGCCACCGGCGGCGCCGCCAGTAACCTTGACCTTTATCAAGTCAATTGCACTTATTACAACGCGTTAGGCGCAGACGATAAACTATACCTAATCGCCAGAGCTTTGCAGTTTTTCAGCCCCGGCTTACCGCAAGTTTACTACACAGGTTTACTCGCAATTGAAAACGATATGGCATTGTTAGCAAAAACTCAGGTGGGACGAGATATCAACCGCGCGTATCTCGACTTAGACCAAGTCAAACAACAGTTAACCTTACCTGTTGTTCAAGGTTTGATTAAGTTAATTAAAATGCGCAATACACACGAGGCCTTTAATGGCAGTTTTAGCCATCAACTTGACGATGGTCAATTATGCTTATGTTGGCAAGAGCAAAATAGCCAAGCCAAGCTCGTACTCGACACCAACACGCTTAATTGCTTTATTGAACTAAACCACGCTAGTGGCGACATTGACGTTATCACTATTGATGACATGCTGGCTGCATAATAAAAAATTTCCATATGGCTACAAACACACTGTGATGTAGCCATTCTTTCGTTAAGATCTTTAAGGTTTTTAAGGAGCTGCCACACGTGTTAGAAAGCGATGTCCGAACGATTGCAACCATTAACACACGTTTAAATCAAGCGTTGAACTGGGCACAAGATAATTTGCATCTTGGTGTGACAACCGATGACTTAGCGCAGCAAGCGTATTTAACCCGCAGTACTTTTGATAGGCACTTTCGCCAAACCATGCAAACTAGCCCGCACGTGTGGCTAACCGCAATCAAGTTAGAGAAAGCCAAAGCTCTGCTTATCTCGAGTCAACTCACCATTGAGACTATTGCAAAATCGTGCGGTTACATATCAGCCTTGTCACTTAGAATTAGTTTTAAAAAACAATTGGGTATAACCCCAGGTCAATTTCGCAAACAACATTGCGCCTAAAAACCAAGTCTGAAGCAGCTCTACAACTATTGTCGAAATAAATTTCGACCTACAACAATTCCAAAAAACTTAAACATTTAAGCCAAAATAAAGCTATCAAACCCATTTTCACATTCCGAAAATATAATTTTATTTCTTTATTTTTCATATTATTAGCTGAATTAAAAATTAAATGATTATTTTCTACTTGCCTTTAACAAATTTATTACACTAAAATAAACTTAATCGTTTAAGATTATTTAAAAAACACAATCGTTAGACTATATTTAAGCACATGAAGTAGTGAACTACTGGGAGCAAACACAATGCAAAAAACGTTTAAGTTAAGCACCACTGCCATCTTTGTTACAACAGCCTTACTCAGCAACCAAGCATTCGCTAATGAAGATAATCAAGAAAACAAGCAAGCCGATGCATTGGATTTTGAACAAATCATTGTTACAGGTACACCTCGTGCGACAACCAAAATGAAATCAAGTGTGTCGGTTAGCACAATTGAAACGGGCGATGTAGAGATTGCGTCTCCGCGCACATCAGCCGAAATTTTACGTTCAATTCCAGGTATTCGCTCAGAGTCTACCGGCGGTGACGGCAACGCCAACATTGCGGTACGAGGGTTACCTGTAGCAGCCGGTGGCGCAAAATTTTTACAGTTACAAGAAGATGGTTTACCTATTTTGCAGTTTGGCGACATCGCATTTGGTAATGCGGATATTTTCTTGCGAGCTGACAGTACCATTGAAAGTATTCAAGCTGTACGCGGTGGTTCTGCGTCAACCACAGCCAGCAATGCGCCGGGTGGTATTATCAATTTCTTAAGTAAAACAGGTGAAAGCGAAAGTGGTAGCGTTGGTGCAACTGTTGGGCTTGATTACGACACAATACGTTCTGATTTTGAATTTGGTGGTTACTTATCTGATGATGTGCGTTTTCATATTGGTGGTTTTGTTCGCGAAGGCGAAGGCGCTCGCGAGTCAGGGTATAACGGGCTTTCAGGTGGTCAAATCAAGGCTAACCTAACCAAAGAGTTAGATAATGGCTATGTTCGCGTATATTTCAAACATTTAGACGACCATAGCACGGGCTATTTACCTATGCCTATGTATGCAGACGGCAGCTCTATTCCCGGATTTGATGCGCAATCAGACACCCCTCATTCAGCCTACTTATTGTCAACGTTACGCTTAAATGGTGACAATAATATCAGCCGAGGTGATGTGCGTGATGGTATGAACCCTGTAGTAAACGCAATTGGCTTTGAAACCTCGCTAGATTTAAGTGACGAGTGGAAGTTTGAAAACCGTTTTCGTGTTTCTAATATTTCAGGCTCTTTTGTTTCGCTTTTCCCAGCAGAAGTCGCCGATAGCGACACCATTGCGACCTCTTTTGGTGACGGTGCCACCTTACATTACGCAAATGGCCCAATGGCAGGCCAAGCGTATCCTGATAACGCCAATGGCAACGGCTTAGCTATGCGCATTCATACCTTCGACGTCGACATTAATGACTTTGGCGGCATTGTGAATGATTTAAAACTAACTCGAACTTTTGATGAGCTTTCCGTCACCGCAGGTTATTACGTCGCACGTCAAGAAATCAGCATGTCTTGGTTGTGGAACTCATACTTAATGGAGGCGAAAGGCGATAATGCCGCCTTGCTTGATGTGCAAGATAAAGATGGCAATCCCTTATCGGAAAATGGCCTATACGCATACGGCGTGCCTTACTGGGGTAATTGCTGCCAACGTAACTACGACCTGACTTACAATATTCGAGCGCCTTATTTAGCACTTTCGACCGAGATCGGTAATTTCACTATCGATGCCAGTATCCGTCGTGACGAAGGTGAAGCTGTTGGTACATACGCTGGAGCTGTACAGCAATCCATTGATATGAATGGCGATGGTAGTATTTCAGTTCCTGAGCAAAGTGTTTCGGGTATCGACAATGCCAATTCACAAATTGCCAATTATGATTGGGGCTACACCTCATACTCTATCGGTTCAAACTACAGCATTGACGATAGCAACTCAGTGTTCGCAAGGGTTAGCCGCGGGGGGCGAGCCAACGCCGATCGTCTCGCCTTTGGTAAAATTCGCCCTGACGGTTCAGTGACCTCGGAAGATTCTATCGACTTAGTCGACCAAGTTGAGGTTGGCTACAAATACAAAGGTGATGGCCTTGGCTTATTTATTACTGGCTTTATGGCAGAAACCGAAGAACAAAATTTTGAAGCCACAACGCAAACATTCTTTGACCGCGTATACGAAGCAACAGGTATCGAGCTTGAAGCCGCCTACAACATGGGTGACTTTAACGTAAAAGGCGGTTTAACGTGGACAGATGCTGAGATCACGCAAGACCAAGTCAATCCCAGTGTTGTCGGCAATACGCCGCGCCGCCAAGCTGATTTGCTATACACTTTAACAACCTCTTACATCATGGATAATGCCACGGTTGGGGTTAATTTTATCGGTACAACCGATGCCTACGCGCAAGACAATAACGATCTTAAATTCGACGGCTATACTCAAGTCAATGCATTTGCTCAATACCTGATCACGGAAGACTTTTCCGTTTCATTAAATATCAATAATGTGTTTGATGTTGTGGGTATTACCGAAGCTGAAGAAGGAACGGCGGCCAGTACAGATGTGATCCGCGCCAGAACCATTAATGGCCGCACCTCATCTGTAGCATTACGTTACAGCTTTTAATGCTCACGAGCCACGGCTTATGCCGTGGCATCACAAGCCAATTTATTTAGCGTATATCTTCAACGACTCAGGGTTTAGAAAACGATGCAAGCAAGCAATGCCAATTTAGCCACCATCCGCTGGCTCACCTATTTAATGTTTATGATGTTTGCTATGACAACAGACGCAGTAGGTGTGATCATTCCTGAAATCATCAAGGAATTTGATTTATCGATGACAGCTGCGGGGGCATTCCATTATGGGCCAATGGCGGCTATCGCTGTCAGTGGCATTTTGTTGGGTTTTCTGGCGGATCGATTAGGTCGTAAAAATACGATAATTATTGGTTTGTGTATATTTGCCACAGCCTGTTGTTTATTTGCGCTGGGTAATAGTTTTAGTTTCTTTTTGTTTTTACTCGTACTGTCGGGTTTAGCTATCGGTATATTTAAAACCGGCGCATTGGCTTTGGTGGGTGATATTTCACAATCAACGGAAAATCACACCAAAACCATGAACTTGGTTGAAGGCTTTTTTGGCGTAGGGGCCATTATCGGCCCATTTATTGTCACTTACTTTCTTAGCCAAGGTTTTAGCTGGAAATACCTCTACATTACGGCAGGTGTCATTTGCATTTTATTGTGTATAACCGCGGCTTTAGTGCAATACCCAACAACCCATAAAAAATCAGCCGAGCCAGTGAGCTTAAAACACACCATAGCTATGCTGAAAAACCCTTTTGCGCTCGGTTTTTCCTGTGTTATCGCGCTCTATGTAGCTGCGGAAGCGGCCATCTATGTTTGGATGCCAACCTTGTTAGCCAACTACGACGGCTCGTTCACCTTTTTAGCGACATGGTCACTCACCATCTTTTTTGTTTTACGTGCATTAGGGCGTTTTTTAGCCGTTTGGTTACTCAATAAAATCGCATGGGAGGTAGCTATGCTTATTCTCTCAAGTGCCATTTGCATATGTTACCTAGCAAGTATGACCATGGGGTTAGACGTCGCCGTTATTTTGTTACCTTTGTCCGGCTTATTTATGTCAATGATATACCCAACGCTTAATTCAAAAGGCATTAGTTGTTTTGACAAAAAACAGCATGGCGCCATTGCTGGCGTTATCTTATTTTTTACCGCAGCCGCTGCCTCATTTGGTCCAATGTTAATGGGCGTGTTTAGTGACATAATGGGTGGACACGCCAAATACGGCTTTTACATGGCAACAGGTTTTGCTGCACTGTTGGCGGCAGCTATGTGGTACAACTGGCTGAAACGCCCTGCGAGCCGTCAACTCAGTAACCAAGATCACGCGGATTACGACTGATAACGCCAATATATCGATAAATAAAATGACTGAAAATTTAGGTACAACCAAGATGAATTATTATGCTGCAATCGAGGCAGGGGGCACAAAATTTAACTGTGCGCTGATCAGAGACGACCAACATATCGTTAAGCAAACCCGTATTGCGACCACAACCCCAGAACAAACCTTAAATCAGGTTGTCGATTTTTTTCAGCCGCTGCAAGCGCAATACACAATTGAGTCGTTAGGCCTAGCCTGCTTTGGCCCAATTTGCCTAGATAAACAAGCTGAAAATTATGGTGGCATCACCACCACCCCCAAACCCCATTGGGCAAACACCCCCATTAGCCGCCAATTATCTAAGCGTCTTAACTTGCCTGTGTTTTTTGACTCAGATGTTAATGGCGCAGCATTAGGTGAATACCTTTGGGGGGCAGCACAGCAAACCAATGTGGCGGTTTACGTGACAATCGGTACAGGACTCGGTGGCGGTATTATTGTTAACGGTCAAATTTTACATGGCTTACACCACCCTGAAATGGGGCATATGTTGATCCCATCATCAGTAGAGCAAGGTCATTGCCCGTTTCATGGCGGGTGTTTAGAAGGCTTAGCCTCTGGTACTTCCATGGGTAAATTATGGCAACAACCAACGCAAACGCTAGACGACACGCATGAAGCATGGCAGTTGCAAGCTGATCATGTTGCCAGTTTTTGCCATAATTTACTGGTGACTCTGGCACCTGAAAAAATCATACTCGGCGGCGGCGTAATGCAAAAATCTAGTTTACTCACCATGATTATTGAAGCCACGCAGACAAAACTGGCAAATTACCTAAACCTAGGCCGTCCTATGCAGGAGATTATTGTTGAGCCCGCCTTGGATCAAGCATCTGGATTACTCGGTGCGCTGGCGCTAGCCCAAGGCAAAGGACGCCATGGCATTGGCTTAAAGTAATCGTAAAAATGCCCCGCCATAAAATCAGTAATCTCAAAGCCGTATAATTACAATACGGCTTTGCAGTTGGCTCTGTTGTACTTAATTGTTGTTTATAATTACATTCCAATTTAAACAGCATCTTATGTAGGTCGAAATTTATTTCGGCGAAAGGATACGGCAGGTTTAGTAAAAGACACTAACGGGACAGCC